>CAJQMW010000314.1 GCA_905479535.1 uncultured Maribacter sp.
AGGATCGCTAATGTTGGTGATGTTACTCTTCAAAAGCTTCAAGATCAAGGTATTGTTCTCGATAATCGGATTTACGCCTCCGGACACCGTAGTAGCATCCAAACCACCATTGGCAAATTCCCCAACCTGGAAAACCTCTCCTTGAAAGGTATATTGAAACGCTACGCCCAAAACCTCGTCGTTACTAAGTCGCTGGTTTAATGACAGGTAACCCAGTTGTGTGTTGAAATCATAATCACGTCCTAGTTCCAGTTTTCTTGCATTTTCCAAAATGGCATAATCGAAGCCTTGGTTTGGCTCAGAACCAAGGGAAAATTTATTCGAATTAAAACCATTTTCCACCGTAGCGATATCCCTTATATTTTCTGTTAATGCACCATCAATTGCACCTATCAATGCTGGATCAAAATCATTGGCGTTGTTCCTAGGTCTTGCATCCGAAGGATTGTTAAAGAACATCCCAAGTCCACCGGTGTTTACTCTTGTATCAGAAGGTAAAGCTTCTCCCAAATCCTGCAGCGCCACTACATTCCTAACGTTCAGAGTCTGCTGACTTCTATTGGTCACCCAGACTTCCAATCGTGTTATCTGAATTTGGCTTTGTATATAGGGATAGGTTGATAATGCCCTGTTGTAGTTATCCCTAAAATACTGGGCTAGGAAGAAGTGCTTATCCTCATCATAGTCCAAAGCCGTAATCGAGAACTCGTTCAAGGTACCTCCACCTTGTGCCACCACGGTATTATTTTGGGAACGCTGCTCAGAGAAAACCGCTGTAACGGTAGTTTTTCCGAACTGCAACTGTGTTTTAACACCAAAGAGGCTTTGCGCCCCTTGAATTAACGAGCTATTCAAAGGCATATTTACGTTACCAATTTCAATTTTCTGAATGATGTCGTCCTCGGTGGGGGTATAGTCTAGTTTTACAATGTTCTGAAAGTCAAACGTGGCCTCGGTATCATAATTGGCGGTTACTTGAAGTCGTTCCCCAATTTTACCCAACATACTAAGGCTGATACGTTGATCGAAGTCAAACGATAGGTTGGTCCTGTTTCTGGGCGACAATGAGGGGTTGTCGTTTTTCTGCCAAATAATGCCCAAATCCATCGCCACGGAACCTTGCGGAATTACTTCTATCGTATTGCCCCCAAAAACGGATTGAAAAAAACTGTTATTGACATAAAAGTTGGGCAATAAATTTTTACGGGCTTCCTCACTGCCTTCTTTCTTACCGGAGTAGGCATCCGATTTTTCTTTGAAATAGGATTTAATCCCCTCTTTTCGAATAAGATCAAAATACTGGTCTTGAGTTAGGATAATAGGATATCCAATATCAAAATCCCCAACTTGTTCATTGTAGATATAGCGATCCAGCTTTGGGTCGTAGATGTACTTCGAAACGATACTATCAGGATTTTCCAGGACTATGCGCCCCAAGTCGAAACCGGTTTTAACGGAGTCTACCTCCTGCGTATCCGTTTCTTGCGCCTTGGAAGACTCCACTACGGCAAAAAACAATACAAATAGGAAAAGATACTTAAAAGTTAATTTAAGAAATTTAGTCGCCCCTTGTTTCAAACTTATTACAAATTTTTGAGCGCAAGTTTTATGATGTTCTCCACGCTTAGGGAGGAATCTTGGGAAATGACTTTATCCACTACCTTTTCGGCCTGTCTTCTAGCAAATCCTAGAACCTCTAAAGCAGATAACGCTTCATCCTTATTTGTATTGTTCGGAGTTGGGGAAACTTCGTCTATATCGTAGACTTTTAAAACCTTGTCCTTTATATCTAAAATTACGCGCTGCGCCGTTTTAGCGCCGATACCTTTTATAGATTGTATTGAGGGCACGTCACCATTGGCAATGGCATCCCTTATTTGGGCCGGGGACATAGAGGACAACATCGTTCTAGCCGTGCTGGAACCTATTCCTGAAACGGATAATAACAATCGGAAAATTTCCCTTTCCGATTTTTCCACAAAACCGAATAGGGTATGGGAATCTTCCTTGATTTGAAGATGCGTATATAGACTGATTAGTTCTCCATCTGGAATTCTAGAAAATGTGTGCAACGAGATATTTACAAAGTAACCTACTCCACCACATTCGATGATGACATGGGTGGGGTTTTTTTCTACTAACTTTCCTTTAAGGTGATGGATCATAGGTGGAATTCAAGTTCAAGTGTCAAGTTCAAGTTCAAGTTCAAGTTCAAGTTCAAGTTTCAATAAAATTTATTGCTTCGTTGTTCGTTATAAAAAAATCCAAACCTAAACTCATTAACCAATATGCTATTTGATACAAATATCATTACCAACCGTGACTGATTACTGATTAAAAAACTGCCAACTGCTAACTGCCAACTGTCCACTGTCTACTGAACACTATTTCCAGATTTTGCTTTCTTCCGTTTTTCCCTTTCTTGGGCATCGATCACCGCAACTGCGGTCATATTAACAATTTCGTCGACACTGGCGCCCAGTTGCATAATATGTACAGATTTTCGCAGCCCAACCATAATAGGCCCAATGGAATCGGCCTTATTTAACTCCTTCAATAATTTATAGGTGATGTTGGCAGATTCCAAGTTTGGAAAAACAAGTGTATTCACTTTCCTTCCCGCCAATTTTGAAAATGGAAATTTACTTTCGTGCAGCGCCTTATTCAGTGCAAAGTCTGTCTGTATCTCTCCGTCAACCACCAACTCAGGGTTGTTTTCATGCAAAATACTAACCGCTTTCCTAACCTTAATGGCATGCGGGTGATTGGAAGATCCAAAATTAGCATAACTTAAAAGTGCCAGCACCGGATCAAAACCAAAGGTACTTGCCACATTCGCCGTCATTTTTGCAATCTCTGCAATTTCCTCGGCATTTGGGTCAATATTGATTGAAGTATCTGCCAAGAACAAG
>CAJQMW010000315.1 GCA_905479535.1 uncultured Maribacter sp.
CCTCTCTAGCTTCGCCCCAATTCTTATCGATACCAATGAGTTGGGACATGAAAATACCCATTAGCAACCAGCTAAAAATTAAAACTGCTATGTGATTGGACATTACCAGGAGCATTACCGCTAAGGTGAAGCCCAAACAGAGTAACATAAATCGGGAATGGTATCTAAAACCTATTAGATAGTTGCTCGCATAACTGCTTACGATAGCGCTGAAAAAGGTAACAACCATCCATATCAAAATTGTGAAGCCGTTGATTCTGAATATACTTCCTAGATAAAATTCCTGAATATGGGAAAAACTAAAGACAAGATATATCAGATTACCAATGAAAAGAAGCCATAGTAATGATGCGGTTAGTTTGGGAATAATCGATTCATCGGAATTTAAGATTTTACCAGAGGAATCTTTCAAAATGCCCAGGTTTGAATTGTTTTTGAGAATCATTTTTTGGTTTTTTGCGATTTTTCTAATGTATTAGGGTTACGGACGTTGTTATGGAATGTGTAATGTTTTGGAAAACCTTTATAGCGGTAAATATCGTCCGTAGTAAATACTAGCATTAAGTATTCACTCTTTTGACAAGTTCTATTTCTATCGCGCTTTCGATGGCGAGTTCCATACCTTCTCGATGCGCTTGGAGCACCAATCCCTCAACACATCGTTTTGCTTCCTTAAGTTTTACGATGCGGTCTTCCGAAGCCCTATTGATATCTGGTTCTTCTTCACGAAGATTAAGTGCCTTGACGGTATGAAACTTTATCTTATCATTGATTAGTGACAATAACACGTCAGCGGCCTCCGCTGGGCTAAAACGACCTTTTATGAATGTGATGTTTTCTCTCATCCGGCAGTTATGATATGCTCCTCTTTTTAGAATTCGAAGCCGATTGCTTCGGGGTACTTCCTATTCTTAGTAGAAAGACCAATAATAGAATGAAGCCGCATACCAATATTTGGTCCATGAAAATATGATTGTTGAAATAGGACATTGCTAAAAATATTATGATGATCACTATCCCGGCATAGGGTAAAATGTTTGATTCTGATGAGTGCATTCTATGTTTTGTTTTTAGAGTTCAATTAAATAGTTAAGTGTTCGTATGTCATTGATTAATCGGCTAGGGTAATCTCTAGAATTCCGTTTATTTTTAGATTTTTCCCACTGCCCCTGGTGTTCGCAATAAATTCCCTAGCAATTCTTTTTTCTTCTTCAAGTTCCTTGATACGACTGTCCAATTGCCCTGTTTCGCATCCGTGGTCTCCTTCGGTGACTTGGAGCCTCTGCAGTTTATGGAAATTAATTTTCTCATTTAATAGGGAGGTAATGACATCAGAAGCCTCTGATGGGGTAAACTCTCCTTTTACTAATTGGATTTTCTGATCGGTTGCAACTGTTTTTGTAAGTCCTTTTGTTTCCATCATAATTGTTTTTAAAGAATTTTTGTTATTTAATTGTTTTTCCAACGCAAAGATTATATTTAATATTCATAAATTATTATTTATATTACTTATCTAATACATAAAATAAATTTATGAACTATACTTTGCACCAGCTTCAAATCTTTCTGAAAGTATCTAGAATACAGAGCATTACAAAGGCAGCCGAAGAGTTGTATTTGACCCAGCCAGCTGTTTCCATACAGCTTAAAAATTTTCAAGATCAATTTCCCATTCCCCTGACCGAGGTGGTAGGTAGAAAACTATACATCACGGATTTTGGCAAGGAAATCGCATTGGCGGCAGAGAAGATACTCAATGAGGTAAGTACCATCGACTATAAAACCCTTGCGTATCAGGGGAAACTTTCTGGCCGTCTAAAAATATCGGTAGTTTCTACTGGAAAGTATGTCATGCCCTATTTTTTAAACGACTTCATGAACCACAATAATGGTGTGGAACTCCTTATGGATGTTACCAATAAAACAAAGGTGGTAAAAAGTCTGGAACGCAATGAAGTTGATTTTGCATTGGTCTCCGTCTTACCCAAAAAATTAAAGGTGAATCAGGTTGAACTCATGCCAAACAAACTCTTTTTTGTCGCCAGTAGTGGGTTAGAGTTGAAAAAGAATCTCACAAAAAGAAAATTGTTCGAGGATTTTCCCTTGATTTACCGCGAACAGGGATCGGCAACTAGAAATGCAATGGAGAACTTTATAGAAAAAAACAAATTCTCCGTTAGGAAAAAAATGGAACTGACCTCTAACGAGGCCGTGAAACAAGCTGTAGTTGCCGGTCTGGGATGTTCTATTATGCCTTTGATTGGAATTAAAAATGAGCTCAAAAATGGTGATTTGAAGATTATACCGGTCAAGGGTCTTCCAATAATTACCAATTGGAATCTAATTTGGCTGAAATCCAAAAATTTGTCGCCGGCCGCTTTAGCTTATCTTGATTTCATTGCGACTGAAAAAAAGGATATTATACATAAAAAGTTCGACTGGATAACTAATTTTTGACCATGGCCCCAAGAGAAGGAGTTAGGTTAGCTGAAATCTGAATTTATTGACAGAGGAATAGCGATATCTGCTTTTATGAGACTTATTGCCGACAAAAACCTTAAGCCCTCTCCAATGAAAAATCCGAATGTTCCTTTAACTCGCTCTGGAGGGTTTCCGTCCACTCCAGAATTTGCGCATCGTCTATTTCATAAGCTGATTTAAATTCATTTAGAATAGGTTTCATGTAGTCGCGGATACTACCAATATCAAAGTACAACCTTCCGGTCCTTCTAATAAAGAAATCCATTGGATTTTGAACCATCTCAAAAGCAATCCCAAACTCCAGTTCGG
>CAJQMW010000316.1 GCA_905479535.1 uncultured Maribacter sp.
GTAGCCGTGCCATTGGCATAAAAGGAATTACGTGAAATTAGATTTCCTGTAGTACCACCTCCGACCAATACTAAACCGGGGCCGCCATTAGAAAAAATAATATTATTGCTAATCGATGAGTTGTCTCCATCTAGCCTAATACCGGCATTTTGGACATTTCCCGAGCAATTTCCCCCATCTTGGCCAGAGCCTGTAATGGTATTTTCAGTAATAGTGATATTTCCGGTAATATCGTTCCCATCTATACCCAAGGAAGCGGCATTCTCGATAAGGTTTTGCTGTATTGTAATACCACTACCGCTTATGATCGTAATATTATCATCACAAGATCCATTTCCATTTGAAGTAATGTGGTTGTTCTGTATCGTTGTCGTAGAACCGCCTTGAATCCAGATTGCAGCGTCTAAGTTCGTTGCAATGTAATTACCATCAATGGTAGTTTCTCCTCCCCTAACTTCTATTCCATCCCTGATATTACCGGCATTATTTCCTTCTGCATTAACTCCAATAAGATTTCCGATAATATTCAACGAACCATTGTCCGCTCTAACTCCTGCATTATTGTTCGCGTAAATAGCCAGGTTTCTAATCGTAGTATCGTCACCGTCTACCCTAAAAACATCGCCCCCATTACGATGAACCTGAATTTCGGGCAGCTCATAGTTTGGCAAAGTACTTGCGGATATTCCGACAGATGAGCCCCCAGAACCAACTGTTCCAGTATTCGTATTTCCAGAATATGCCGTTTGCGTTCTACCGTCGATAGTGGTATTATCATCTGTGATATTGGAAAGTGGATTTCCGTTTGGAATGTCAATATCAAAATAACCACTTGTAAAATTTGCGTCTGCAGCTCTACCGAGAGGGTCTACCGTTGGCGGAATCATAAAAATGGAAATGTCTTCTTCTGCCGCTGGATTAAAAATTGAATTCGCCTCAATATCAAGCCCTGTCTCGGCTAATACATTGGAGTTGACTATAAACTGCTCCAAGGAGCCCTGGCCGTCATCATTCGTGTTTACAATGGTATTGAAATTAAATCCAAAATCCACACCAGCCACGCCGTTACTGGCAACAGTAATTGTAGAAACAGATTGGGCACCACTTAAAATTCCCAAAGCTGCATCCTGGGTTGCTGAGGGGTTTGCACCCCCTATTTCCGTAGTTACATCTGTAAGCAAATTGGCATCTCCAAAATTCCGATATGTTTGTACTGGAAAACATTCCGTGCAGTTAAGTCCACCGCCCCTAGTAGAACGTACGGTTGAGTTTACCACCTTAACAAGGTAGTCACCGTCTTCCATACCAGCAAAGGTATAATCGCCATTTACATTGGTATTTTTTCGTTCCACAAAAGTACCATTAGGCTCAAAAAGTTCTACAATCGCACCTGAGACCGGAGTACCAGAGGAAGTTACTTGATCTCTTCCGTTACCTCCAGGATAGTTAATATCTTCAAATACCGTTCCCGTAATTAGATTCGAGGGCACCTTTATTACCACTGCATTGTTGATAACGTAGTCTTGCCCTACATCCACATTTGCGGTTACCTGACTATCCCCAGGCGTTATAAAGCTAGAAATATCGTAAGTGTCCAAATCAACTCCGTAGATACCTGATGTATTGTAAACGGGAGTCGTGGTATTATCATAAATTGTGGAATTATAGGAGTTGTTTCCTGGATTACCACCATCTCCAGTTAAATTAAAGGTCGTACCTCCCTGATTGGTAATGGATAGTGCTTCAGGGTTGGTACCGGTATTCCCATCTAAGGTAAGATCACCTTCCCAAGATAAGAAAGTTGACTTTGCACCGGCACCGGCAATGGCAAAGAAAGAATCCAAAGTAAATGAAGTGCCTTCATTTTGCAATCCATCAAAACCTTGGTATAAGTTTATATTTACTGCCGGCAAATTTGGATCTTCATAAAAAACGATTAATGACCAACCCCCCAGTACGGTTGCGGTACCGCAGAAGTTATTGGATGTGTCAATAGTTAAGCCTGAGAAATCAAAATCATTGGTATTTATGTTACTCACGCCTTGAACTAAGGTGGTTACATCACTTACGTAGCCATAAAAACTAAGGTTTGTGCCTGAAGCGTTAAAAGTCGTTTGATATACGAACCCGGCATCCACTGTTTGTCCCTCAAATGTAACCTGTTCATCGCGCACATAACTTGAATGTGCCCAGTATAAATAGGCTGCAGCTACGGTTCCGGTATTTGGAATTTGTGAGACTAGCCTATTGGTAGAACTGGCTTGTATTGTACAAGGGTTTACCGAGTTGCCCTGGTTACGTAAACTTCCACCTGTAGTGGTATAGTCAAAGTCACCGTCAAATTGTTTGAATAAAGTTAAGGGGACATTGGCCAAAATTTGGGAATTAATGGTACCCACTCCCGTATCGTCAAAATTTACGGTTGCATCCGGAGCGTTTACACCTGTAAACTCTACAAAGAAATTTTCATCAAACTCTGGTATTCCATCGTTGGTTATAGGAACAGAAATAGTCCTTTGGTTACCAATTGCCCCACTAAAAGTCAAAGTTCCCGTAGTTGTGCTATAATCACTACCCGCTAAGGCAGAACCGTTCGTAGTCGTATAATTTACAGTAAATTGAGTGTTTACAAATCCCAATAAAAATACATTACGCCCATGGGCGGCACGGGTAGAAGTTACTGTAAACACCGCAGTACCGGCATCTTCATCTACGGATACATCATCAATTACCAAACGTGGGCCCTCTACAGCACATTGAACATTGGCTTGAAAGCCGGTACCCGTAGAATTACCGTTTGATGTAAATCTAAAGGTCAAACAACCTGATCCTCCTGAAGAAGCAGCGATTGTAGTTGGTACGTTATTATTATTGTATTGTCCTATTAAAGTTGCTCCGGTCGAATTTCCGTCATAGATATTTAAAAAATCAAAATTTGCCACGTCAAAACTCGTAAAGTCCACGGTGACATAATCTGTTCCTGCATCTGGACACAAGGTATGGACAATATCTAAATTATTGGCATAA
>CAJQMW010000317.1 GCA_905479535.1 uncultured Maribacter sp.
TATCATCACCGCCTATACTGACCAACAGCTTTACATTGTTTTCCAAAAAAAGGTTAGTGTTTAGCTTTTCATTTTTTGGTTTAAAACGGCTCATGATTAACGTAGAACCGCCCCTACTGAATATTCTGTCCGCATGAAAAAAATCGAATTCCTTGATTTCCGGATTATCGCTAAAAATGCCTTTAAATCCTTCGTGCAGACCAAGAACGCGGTATCCATCCTTCAAAAATGCCTTTGCCACGGTACTGATCACGGAATTTATTCCGGGTGCAGGACCGCCACCACAAAGAATAAGGATGGACTTTTGCATTGGCTTTTATTTAATGATTCGATTTTTTAGTTAACTATCTTGCAACGCGACCTGAAGCATCTCCGCCCATCAACTTCTCCACCTCTGACACTGTCACCAAATTGGCATCGCCTTTGATCGTATGTTTTAAACATGAGGCAGCTACCGCAAAATCGAGCGCATTCTGATCATCCTTTGGATATTTGAGCAAACCATAAATGAGGCCACCCATAAAGGAATCGCCACCACCAACGCGGTCTACGATATCCGTAATCTGATACTGACGGGTTTCGTACATTTTGGAACCGTCCCATAAAACACCTGCCCATGTATTGTGCGAAGCAGAGATGGAACCTCTTAGTGTGGTTATCACTTTTTTGGCTTTCGGAAACTTTTTCATCATCTGCTTACAAACCGATAAAAATGCTTCAGCCTTAACATCATGTCCATCTTTATGCACATCCAGGCCTTCTGGGTGAATACCAAAATGCTTTTCAGCATCTTCTTCATTTCCTAAGATAATATCGCAATAGGATGTCGATTCCGTCATTATTTTTTCACGGTCGCCACCATAGTTCCATAGTTTTGCCCTGTAATTCAAATCTGTAGAAATCGTGATGCCTTTTTTATCGGCAGCTTTTACGGCCTCTAGACAAACGTCCGCTGCACCTTGTGAGATGGCCGGGGTTATACCTGTCCAATGAAACCAAGCAACATCTTCAAAAACGGTATCCCAATCGATCATACCGGATTCTATTTCTGCAATAGCCGAATGAGCCCGGTCGTATACTACCTTTGACCCACGAGACACTGCTCCAGTTTCCAAAAAGTATATTCCAAGGCGGTCACCTCCGAAAACAATCTTATCTACGCCAACACCCCTTTTTCGCATTTCCATAAGGGCACACTCCCCAATATCATTTTTTGGCAAACGGGTTACAAAATCCACGGGGACCCCATAATTGGCCAAAGAAACGGCCACATTGGATTCACCACCGCCATAAACCACATCGAAAGAAGTTGTCTGAGAGAATCTTAAAAATCCCGGAGGTGCTAAACGTAGCATAATCTCTCCGAAGGTTACTACTTTTTTCATCTAAACTCGTATTTGATTATTCTTGTTTTTTAAACAGCTATGTTGCCTTACTAAAATCTTTAATTGATTATCCGCTATTATCCAGTAAACCAACTTGATATCAAAAACATCCCGAAGGACACCCCTAAAGTCCCCTCAAGGGGACAATCCCGTCCCGGTACCGGGTGTAAAACGAATAAATATCGATACTCTTAAGGTACCGTAGAATCTAATTAATTTTAAATCCCCAAAGCTTGTCCACCACCAATTTGAATGGTTTCAGCTGTAATGAATGCAGCATCCTTACTTGCCAAGAAAGAAATTACGCCAGCTACATCCTCTGGTTGTCCTAGTCTTCCCAACATAATATTATTTGCCCAAGATGCAAAAACCTCCGGCTTTGTCGCTTTAATTTGTGCGTGAAAAGGCGTGTCTATGGTACCCGGGGATACTGCATTCACTCTTATACCGTATTCCGCCAAATCTTTCGCTAATGCTCTAGTTATGGCATGTACACCAGCTTTTGATGTACCATATATACCTGCTCCGGGTCCCCCGGCTGTCCATCCTGCGTTCGAAGTATAATTAATTATCGAAGAATGTTCCCCCTTTTTCAAGTAGGGTATGGCAGCTCTTGAAGCGAAAAAAACAGAATCCAAATTCAATGCCATCACTTTTCTGTAAAATTCGGTGGTCATTTCTTCAAATCGAGAACGGCCTCCCAATCCGCCGGCATTATTAACCAGCACATCAATTCTTCCGTATTTTTCCCCGATCGCCTTGATATTTGAAGTTACTGCTTCTTCACTGGTAACATCGAAACCACGATACGCTGCAGTAATGCCTTCGGCGGTAAGCTCTTTGACTCTTTTGGCCCCCGACTCATCTTCAATACCGTTCAAAATGACCGTATAGCCATCTTTGCCTAATCTTTTTGCTACTGCAAATCCAATACCTCCTGTAGCACCTGTTACTACTGCAATCTTTTCTTTTGTACTCATATTATATAAATTTTGCTCTAATTTGTTTTTATTTAAATTTTACTTTTGAGTGGTTCAATTTTAGGGCACAATACCCAAACACTTACCATGGTAATTATTGCTAATGCCGCACCAATTATAAAGGCTGGCGTATAATTGCCACCTGATGTAAGCCAAGGGACTAATGCAGTTAAGCCAAATGCCCCTAACTTAGCAGCCATGCCCGCAAATCCTGAAAGCGTACCTACTGTTTTTCCACCAAATAAATCACTCGGTAAGGTCTGAACGTTTCCAATAGCCGTTTGAAAACCGAATAATATAACTGCCATCAATAGCACAGCTGTCACAGGTCCACCCGGATTTGCCATTGCGATTAAAGTAGGTAACATAATCAAACACCCAAGGGTGATTACAAACTTTCGTGTTCTGTTTACCGACCAACC
>CAJQMW010000318.1 GCA_905479535.1 uncultured Maribacter sp.
GACCGATTATAAAACCATAGACCTCAGTCTCAATGTCGCCAATGACAGTAGTGTTTTTACCCTAGAGGCGGCCGATTCCGTAATCCATGACCTATTGATCGCCGTGTTATTGGTGGCGATCGTAATGCTGTTCTTCTTGCACAGTGTAAGAAACTCGCTAATTGTAATGGTGTCCATACCCGCATCGTTGGTTGCGACATTTATAGGCTTTTTGTTGTTGGATTATACCTTGAACTTAATGAGTTTATTAGGATTGTCTTTGGTCGTAGGCATCTTGGTGGACGATGCCATCGTTGTACTCGAAAACATTTACCGGCATATGGAAATGGGCAAAAACCGTGTCCGTGCGGCCTATGACGGTACCGCTGAAATCGGGGGCACGGTAACATCCATAACGCTGGTAATCGTGGTCGTCTTTTTTCCCATTGCCATGAGCAGCGGTCTGGTGTCCAAAATCATTACCCAATTTTGTGTGACCATAATTATTTCGACCTTGTTGTCCCTATTGGCATCGTTTACCATTATTCCTTGGTTATCGTCCCGTTTCGGAAAATTGGAGCATATCACAGGTAAAAACCTGTTCGGTAGGCTTATCATCAAATTCGAAACACAATTAAAACGTTTCACGAATTGGATCTCCGGCTTATTGACCTGGTGCCTGGATCATTATAAAACCACGCTGTCCATCGTTTTGGTTATCTTCTTTGCTTCGATCGCCTTGGTAGCGGCAGGATTTATTGGAGGCGAATTCTTTGCCACATCGGATAGGGGCGAGTTTTTGGTGCAGATAGAACTACCAAAAGATGCCTCATTGGAAGAAAGTAATTTTATGGCCCAAAAAGCAGAGGCCTTTTTGAATACACAGGAAGAAGTCAAGAGCCTTATCACCACTGTAGGCCAGACCAGCGAAGGCTTAGGAGCTTCACAGGCTACAGCTTACAAGGCGGAAATAAACGTCCAAATGGTTGATGAAAATGAAAGGCAGGACGATTCTTATGTATTTGCCGCCAAAACAAAACGTCGTTTAGAGAAAATTTTGGTCGGAGCCAAGGTGAAAACCGTCCCTATAAGTCTTTTGGGAGTGGCGGAGGAAGCCCCGTTGGCCTTGGTAGTGACCGGACCTAGTTTGGATAGTGCCATGGTCTTTGCCAGAAAGGCGGAGGCGGAACTGCATAAGATTCCTGGGGCCACGGAAATTGAATTGTCCGTAGAAACGGGAAATCCTGAAATCAATGTTCAAGTAGATCGGGATAAAATGGCCTCCCTGGGATTATCGTTACAAACGGTGGGGTTGACAATGCAAACAGCATTTAACGGGAATACCGATGGCAAATTCAGGGCAGGGGAATATGAATATGATATTAACATTCGCTACAATAGTTTTGATAGAAAAAGCATTGTCGATGTAGGGGATTTGATCCTTACTAATGACCAAGGGCAAGAGGTAAAACTCTCACAGTTCGCCGACATCACCGAAACGTTGGGCCCGAGCCAATTGGAACGCCGGGATAAGACCGCGTCGGTTACCGTAAAAGGGCAGTCCGTTGGCAGACCAGCTGGTACGGTCGCGGATGAATGGGAAGCTGCCTTCCAGGATGTCGAACGGCCCACGGGGGTCGATTACGTATGGGGTGGGGATAAAGAAAGGCAATCGGAAGGGTTCGGAACACTGGGAATTGCTATGTTGGCAGCTATTATATTGGTCTATTTGGTAATGGTTTCCCTGTACGACAGTTTTGTGCACCCGTTCGTAGTTCTTTTTTCCATTCCCTTATCGTTCATCGGAGCTTTGCTGGCATTGGCGTTAACGAACAATTCCCTGAACATCTTTACCATTCTTGGTATAATTATGTTGATCGGGCTAGTGTGTAAAAACGCCATTATCCTGGTTGACTTTGCCAACGAAAGGGTCCGGTCAGGGGAAACGGTCAGGAACGCCTTGATACAGGCCAACCACGCACGTCTCCGCCCAATTCTAATGACTACCATTGCCATGGTTTTCGGGATGCTTCCCATTGCGTTGGCCTCAGGCCCGGGATCGGGATGGAAAAATGGTCTTGCCTGGGTTATCATCGGGGGATTGATAAGTTCGCTTTTCTTGACCTTGATAATAGTACCGGTAATATACAATTTAATGGAAAAATTGGTACATAAGTTTACCAAGGGAACAAAAACTGATTATGAGGAGCTTATGGTGGCCGATTACGAGCATAAAAAATTGGTAGATGGCTTTAACCCAGACCACACGCTGTGATATGCTGGCCGTGTTCCGGTTGTTGAGCTTTATCGACATCTAAAATGCTATCCCCATGGCGGTCCTTGGCGACCTTTTTGTTAGATTTGAATCGATGTTCATCATTATAATGTACAATGATACACCAAGTGAAATCTTGGATAAGTAACTAACTACTGACCTCTAAAAATTAATACTTAATTACTTTCAGACAGAGTTTAATTTGCAGACCCGTTTTTTCTTTGGTTTTATCATGGAAATCGTGCCTCAAAAAATACAATTAAATCGATTTTGGTGATTGTTCCATTTTTAAAAAATTCTTACCCAATATAATGATTTACCCAATGGTGATTTTGATGCTAAAAAACCTTCTTTAGAAGATGCCTATTTTAAAATTTTAAGCGAACACTAAAATGAAAACAATATTTTCCATAGTAAAAAACGAGCTAAGACAGCGTGTATTTAGTTGGGTTACCCTTGTTTTCTTTCTCATGCTTGCCTTTCAGATGATATGGTATACCAAGGGATCGTTTGATTTCTTTTCCAACGAAGGGGTGCTTATGAACGCTTCGAGCATTTTGTATAGAAACTATGCGGCCATGGGTATGCTTATGATCATCATCATTGCCATAGCTACCGGAGGTGTGCTTTACAAAGAGATCAGGTATAAATCCGCGGAGTGGACCTATGCACTGCCCATCAATGAAAAACAATTTTTTATAGGCCGCTTTTTGGCCGCTTTCCTATACCTTGTCATTCTAAGTACGGGTATGATTGTTGGGCATTTGTTGGTGCCGTTTTCCGGCATTGGCGAGGCTGGTCGTTTTGGTCCGGTTCAATGGGGCCCTTTGTTTCACGGTTGGATCATGTTTACCGTACCCAACCTCTTTTTTTATGTATCCGTTGTATTTTTTGCCATTGTGTTTACCCGTAGAATGACCACAAGTTATTTGGCCGTATTCTTGGTGGTCATTCTATTTTTAATCGCCCAAACTTCCTACGAAACCGGGGGTGGGGATAATCTAATGGCTTACATCTTGGCGGATTCGGGAGGCTATGTAGCGGCACAGCACTATACCGAACTGTTGAGTCCCACACAAAAAAATACCGAACTGTTCAAACTGACCGGCTATGTTTTAAAGAACCGATTGCTTTGGATGGGACTTGCCATGGTGTTTGCCATAGCGGCATATCTACGCTTCTCTTTCAAGTACGTCATACAGGCCGGTACCGATAAATCCAAAAAAATCAAAGAAGGCAAGAAAGTGTCATTTTCTACGGCATCCATAAAATTGCCAGAGGTCGTGAAACAATACAAAGTACCTAATTTTCTCACTAAACTATGGTCACTCTCAAAATTGGAGTTCCTGAACATTGTTCGCCCTACTTCCTTCAAAATAATCCTCGGTATTATCTTATTGATGGTGTTTTTGCAAAATGTTACTTGGAATGCGGCTTATTATATTGGTAATGAATATCCCATCAGTAGCAATATGACCTATTTTAGGTTGCAATGGGGCGTTTTTATAACCATGTTGATCATGATTTGGGCCGGCGAGTTGTTTTTTAAGGACAAGACGGTCAATATTTGGCAAATAACAGAT
>CAJQMW010000319.1 GCA_905479535.1 uncultured Maribacter sp.
ATTTCCAGCAATTGATAAAGGCGTCCGCCACTGCCATACCCACTTTGGCGTAAAGTGCAGCCGATTCAATTAAATTGGTCTCATGGCCTTTATCAGCAAGTATTGCAAAGTAATAGGAGTGTCCAGGGGGGGTGAAAGAAACATCCGGGTCGTCTCCCCACCAAATTGCAGCTTCTTTTTCCACTTTTGAAAGTTCTAGGTCCTTTAGATAAACCGCTTCAAATTGTTTATAGTAGGGCGATCCAGGAGTGGTGTCGTAGGGTATAAACTTTGGATAGGGCGGATTTTTGTTAGAGGGGGCAAAGGTTCTGTTATCCCCCCAATGCGGATGTAAGGGATAATGGCTAAAGGATTGAGCGAACAAAGGGGGCTTCCACGAACCTAATCGATTTGGATACTCCATGTTTTTATCGAAATTAGATAAATAGCCCCTGTGGCCGCCATCTGATTTGGACCATTGGAAGATGGAATTTGCGATGGCCCTGCCATAAGCTACCGATCTTAATACAGTTTCCTTATCAATACCTTTCTGGTATTGGTCATATATCACATTTTCAAGTGAATCAATTTTGGCTTTGTTCTCGTCCGATGTTTGTACATATATTTTTTTTAGAATTTCCGATTGCCCGGCATTCAATGCTAGCAACCAATCATAGGATTCTTCGGTATCAATAGTAGGGAGCGAATCCAGATTGTTTAACTGACCGCCCATTGAGACATATTGTGGATACCCATGGACGATGGATTCATACATGGTCAAGCCAATATATCCAAAGGCCCTTGACGCAAAAGTAGGAGAATTGGACGGGGTGTATTGCGTAACATGAAGTGTCATTTCTGCCCATTCAATTGGTATTTCAGACTCTAGTAATTTTGGTTGACCTGTAGGGGAACAGGCAAAAAGTATAAGTATGAATAGGAAAGCGAAAACTTTACCGAATTTGCAAATCGAATAATGTGTCATTTTAAAAAGGAACATGCCATTTAAAATTTATAAGTTTTTAAAGGAAGCCCATAACTGGCCATAATAACTTTATCATCAAGAATTATGGCATGGCTATTACTAAGCTTTATGGAAAGACCGGACTTTTTTTGCGATTGGTATAAAAAGGATCCTGTGCCATCGCCTAATAATAGGGTGCCATAATTTGCATCGAATTTTCCAATCCTTAATTTATAATAATCGTTGTTGCCGAGCAACAGTATATCAGAATTACCGTCATGATCGAAGTCTGAAGTTAAAATACTTGAAACCGGGGCAAATTGTGATTGTATGGGTAACGGAATAATTTTAAAGCCATCGTCCGCGGTTGCTAGAAACAGTGTCGTTTCTTGATAATTTGCAATTAGTTTTTTTGCGCCGATCAACTCTTTATCATTAAAAATATCTTGTATCGTGGCATCTGCATAGGACTCGTAACTATTAAATTTTGACCTCAAATAACTCAGTTGACCCAATAGTTCGTCCCTGGTGAGATAAGGAAAACTCTTGTCTTTAACATATAGGTTAAGAATAGGGTCTATAGAGCCATTATTGTCAAAATCTGCAAAGTATAACTCGGCAGGGTTTTCCTTGCTTAATTTGAATTGGATATTAGATCCAATATTACCGGCTACGATATCCAATCTGTTATCATTATTTACATCTGTTAAGGTTAAAGTGTTCCATAGACCAAAATATTCCTTCGAGAAATATTTTATGGTCTCGTTTAACAATTTTCCATCTTCATTGATGTAGATGGAAATAGGCATCCAATTGCCGGTTAATACCAAGTCCTCTAACTGGTCCCCATTTACATCGGCCCAAGCGGCATCGGTTACCATTCCGGGATATTTTAATGCTGACTGAATTTCTTCCGTCTGGTCGCTATAATTTCCCTTACCGTCATTGATGAGTATATAACTTCTAGGGCTTTCCGGGTAACTACCTGGAACAACATAGCCACCTACAAATAAGTCTATATAGGAATCCTGATTGATGTCATAAAAAGCTACAGCCCCGGTACTTGTTAGCATTTTGGGTAAGGCTTTAGCATTTTTTTTAAAATCCCCTGTGCCATTTCCCAGATACAGTCGATCTTGAAGTAATGGGTCGTCTTGGTTAAAGTCATGGTAGCCTCCGCTGGCGATATAAACATCTAGATTACCATCCAAATCAGCATCGTAAATAGCGATAGCACTATCAAAATGATCTTTGTCCATTTCAAAATCCCGCACGTTTATCTCATAAAATTCATCTTTTCTTTTTTGTAGGTACACAGAAGTGCTCTGTCCAATGCCACCACCTATAATAATGTCCTCAAGGCCATCTTTGTTTAAATCCGCATTTTGGATCGGTGGTGTCCGGTGAGACATTTGTTTGGTGAGCAACGGTTGCCTCTTAAAATCATTTAGGCCAGAAGACGTGTTTACGTAAGAAACAGGGGGTTTAATTTCTTTAAAAATTTGAGAAGTGCCCTGTTCGTCAATTTTCAAATTGCCTGCATTTTCTTCATTAATGACTATTTTGATGTTGGGTACAATCTTTGTTAGAACTTCACTTTTACCAGAATTCCATTGTACTACCAAGGAATCAATGGTCATGTTTTCCCCAATTCCAAAATGAAGGGTAGGGGTAACCGTAGATAAATAACCTTGAGTGGGCATTTGCTCCAAAACTTGCGATTTCCCGTCAGAATACAAAGTCAACTTTGAACCTATTCCATTGGTATTTTTGTCTTCACCTTGCAATTCAATGCTTAAAAATTTATTTTTACTATTAGGGCTATCGTTCCTGTAAATGAATGCGGGCTTGTTTATATTGTTCACTACTATTTCCAGATCACCGTCATTGTCCAAATCTACATAGATGGCCCCATTGCTGTTTGCGGGTTGGTCCATTCCCACTGTTTTTGTATTGTTTATGAAGGTTAGGCCATCGGTATTAGAAAAATAATAATTGGTCAAATCTGATGAAGGCATTTCTTTGATAAGTTCCAAAACATCCTGTCTTTGTAACCTCCCCTTTGCTTGCACAAAGTCCTCCATATAATTTATGAAATCTAGATTGGTGTAATCCCTAAAATACCCATTGGTCACAAAAAGATCCTTAAGTCCATCATTATCAAAATCGGCAAATAACGGAGCCCAACTCCAGTCTGTATTGGATATACCGGACAATTGTCCTATTTCGCTAAAGGAATCATCACCATTGTTCAATTGCAGCATATTGCGCATGTATTGATGATGAAACCCACTTCTAAGATTCAAATCGAACTTTTCGTAATTATCAGGGGATAAGAGTAGTTTTTGACGGTTGTTTTCCTCTGGCAGCATATCCAGGGTGAAAATGTCCTGCCAACCATCGTTGTTAATATCTGCAATATTATTACCCATTGAGAAATGACTCGTATGTCCTATTTGTAGCCCCAATTGATCTTCAAACGTGCCATTTTTTTTATTAATGTATAAATAGTCCGGTACAGTATAGTCGTTGGAAACATAAAAGTCCAACCAACCATCATTATTAACATCGCTGATACCAATTCCTAGACCATAGGTAAGCGCAGACCCACTAATACCTGCATTTTTAGTGATGTCATAGAATTTATCTTTTCTTTGTTCAAAGAGTCGGATACCCTGTAAGGGGTCATCCTTTTTAAGATATTCTTTAGTGCTGACTTCGTTTAAGACAGGTAAGGATTTTGGATTATGGTTTAACAAAAGCATATCCAGGTCACCATCTTTATCATAATCGAAGAAATACCCCTGATTACTAAATGCGGGGCTATCCAAGCCATATTGTTCTGCTTTTTCTTCAAATATTGGAACATTGTTAGAATCGTTCCCCATGTTTATGAAAAGCTGGTTCTTTCTTTTGTTTTCGGGCAACGCCCCTGAATAACACAGATAAAGTCCAACCTCCCATCCCCGTTAATATCTACGCTACTAACCCCAGTCTTCCACGGGCCTTTTCTGCCGGTGACCTTTGCAATATTGGTAACGTCCTGAAATTTAAAATTCCCTTTATTGAGATAAAACTTATTATTCCCCATATTAGAGGTAAAATACAGATCCTGTAATCCATCGTCATTAAAATCGCCAGTAGCAACACCTCCACCATTGTATAGGTATTCATAAACGAGAACATTGGCGTTCAATCCCTCCTTTAATGTATTTTCAAAGTCAACATTTGTCTTTTCTTTTGATAAAAGGGTAAATAGGGTAGGGTGTTCATCTGTATTCTCCGCAATATCCATTACTTCTTTCTCAGGATTGTCTTTACATCCATGTAGGAGAAGGAATAAGGCGGAAATAAGGGCTATGCTAGTTTTTATCATTTTCTTAAAAGTAAAAAATCTATCCCTTTTCGGGGATAGATTTTTACATTATCTCAATTTGTAATTTTATTAATATCCCGGATTCTGAACCAAAAGTTCATTGCGGTTTATTTCGTCCCTACTAAGCGGCATAAAATACATTTTATCTTCCCATCTTCTAGTTTCATTATCTGTATTGTCGACCACATTGTAACTATAGTCGTATACAGTGGGGTCATGTCTGTAGGGAGATAAGGGTGTTGCTCCTGGTTTTAAAGTAGCGGATACTTTCATGACTTTAATTCCGCGCCCTAAGGTTTGGTCAGCAATCATCCACCTTCTGGCGTCATGGTATCTATGTTCCTCATAGGCCAATTCCACTCTCCGCTCATTGATATAGGCTTCGAGCAAGGCCGAGCCGGATGCCGTAATAGTGGGCATTCCTGCCCTGTAGCGTATTTTGTTCAGCCATGCCAATGCCTCACCCTCGTCACCTGTGGCAATGGAGGCCTCAATATAATTAAGTACCATTTCCGTGTACCTAATGAACGGCCAAGGAACTACTTGTGCGCTCGATTGATTATCGACCACTGCCGGATCTGCATCAATAAATTTACGGACATAATATCCCGTTCTACTTCCGTTCCAGTTTTCTATAGGAGAATCTCGCATATCTACCCCAGCAATAATTCCACCAGAACCATCGTCATAGGTGCCCGTTTGAATTTCATCATACGGATCTATACTGGCAACATCATCGGGTCTTGGTTTCCAGTCAGCACCGTCATATAGAATGGTAGCATATAACCTTG
>CAJQMW010000320.1 GCA_905479535.1 uncultured Maribacter sp.
GTTGAACAGGTCTTCTTGCTTAGTTTTCTTTTCGTTCCCCAATTCTGCGGCTATGTATAATTTTTGGGTCAGACGGTAGTCCGCTACGATTTCAAAACCTGTATAGTTATCATCTAAAAATCCCGTAATAGGTCTGCTTAAATCTATTCCTACCCTTATACCATAGGACTGCTTATATTCCACAGTGTCCTTTGGATTTGTGTCAATAGGTTTGCTCTGGGCTAGACTCCCCACAAAACACAGTAAAGAAACTATACTAATGGAATATCTGAACATGAGTGGAATCTGAATTAATAACTTGAGACCTAACTATTTCAATATCCTGTATCCAATTATTTGCGTTTATTTCTAAAACGGCCCCATTTAAATCATAGTTGATAATAAACCCACAACCACGGGATGCAAAATCCTCTATTCTTGAATAGGTGATGTTAATCGTATCTAAGTCGCCAGTTTCAAACCCATCATCATCGGATGCAGAATTTCTGATCAGAAGAAAACTTGTAATATCTTGCGTTGTTTTGAGCGGTATGCTGATCGTGCTTAAATCGGTCCTATCTGCCACGGTATTTACCGTTACCGTTTGTCCGAGACCAACGACCCGTAAATCAGGTACATTCTTTAATTCAGTAGTATCAGCAGCATCGATAAAATCGATAACCAACAATGGGGTGTCCGCGTCTACACAGATATCATCCTTTTCACAGGATCCGATACCGATGATTAAGAGAAAAAGTATGGAACTTAAACTTAACTTTTTCATGTTAATTTTTCTTTGTCAAAAGTACAACATTTTCTACGTGGTGGGTCTGCGGAAACATGTCCACCGGTTGTACCTTTTCAACGGTGTAAGCTTCTTTCAGCAATGCTAAATCCCTTGCCTGGGTAGCCGAATTACAGCTAACGTAAACAACCTTCTTAGGTGCAATACGCAATATTTGTTGTACAACGTCCTTATGCATACCATCTCTTGGTGGATCTGTTATAATAACATCTGGAATCCCATTATCCTTAATAAAACGTTCGTTGAATACGTTTTTCATGTCCCCCACGAAAAAATCCACATTACTTATTTCATTCCTTTCGGCATTCGCTTTGGCATCTGCTATGGCCTCCGGAACCGATTCAATACCAACTACTTTTTTCGCATTTTTTGCGACAAATTGGGCGATGGTTCCCGTTCCGGTATACAGATCGTAAACAACCTCCTTTCCCGTTAAGCCGGCGAAATCCCTTGTTATTTTATATAGCTCATATGCCTGTGCGGAATTGGTCTGGTAAAAGGATTTTGCATTTATCTTGAATCGGAGCCCTTCCATCTCTTCAAAAATATGGTCACGCCCTGCATAACAAATAATTTCCTGGTCGTAAATAGTATCGTTTTGTTTGGTATTGATGACATATTGGAGTGACGTAATTTCCGGAAAAGTCTTTTTTAGATGTTCCAGTAAAAGATTCCTTTTCTCTTGATCATCTTCAAAAAATTGGACCATCACCATAAGTTCACCAATGGAGGAGGTGCGAATCATAAGGGTACGTAGCAATCCGTGTTGGTTTCTAGGGTTAAAGAAACTTATTTCGTTGGCAATGGCAAAAGACTTTACTTCTAGACGAATCGCGTTGGAAGGGTCTCGTTGCAAGTGACATTTCTTGATATCCAAAATTTTATCCCACATACCTGGAATATGAAACCCCAAGGCATTTTTATCTTTTATTTTGGTATCGGATTGTATTTCTTCCAAGGTTAGCCAACGGCTGTCCGAAAATGAAAATTCCATCTTGTTCCGATAAAAATATTGCTCTTGCGAACCTTTAATTGGGATTAGTTCCGGCAGTTCCAAATGTCCTATGCGTCTCAGGTTATTTTCAACCTCTCTTTGCTTGTAGAAAAGCTGGTGTTCGTAGCCCATATCCTGCCATTTGCATCCTCCACAAACTCCAAAATGTTGGCATTTGGGTTTCACGCGTTTTTCGGAAAAGGAATGAAATTGAGTAGCAATGCCTTCAAAATAAGCCTTTCTTTTTTTTGTCGTCTGTACGTCTACTACATCACCCGGCACCGTGTTAGTAAGGAAAATCACTCTGCCATCGGGGGCTTTTGCAATTGTTTTCCCTTTTGCCCCTGCATCAACTACTTCAACATTTTCAAAGACTTGGCGCCTGTTCTTTTTTCGCATGGCGTAAAAGTAGCAATCACTTTGCATTTATTACAATTATCTTTAAGAGGATAGTATTAAAAAAAGTTAAAAAGGATTGAACCTTTTTGAACTTCATACGTCCTTATTGTAGAAGCATACGAATGAACACAACAAAGGTTTTTGATGCATTATTGGTGTTGCAATATCAATCCGGAGATAAAAAAGCGCTGGGTATATTGGTAAAAAGATACCATGGTAAGCTGTGTAGACATTCTTATTGGTTTGTAAAGGATGTGGATGTATCCCATGATATCGTACAGGATAGTTGGAGCATCATTCTAAAGAAACTTAACACCATCCGGGATGCAAATGCCTTTGAATGTTGGGCAATGCGGATTGTAACTCGAAAATCATTGGATTTTTTAAAAAAAGAAAAGAACGAAAGGAGAAAACTGAAAGCTTATGGCTTAGAGCGAAATGACGAAGAGCCCTATATGGATAGGGCTAACGAAATTAAGAAACTGAATAGTGCAATCGGTCAGCTATCCCAAAATCAACAGATAGTCTTGCGATTATTTTATATAGAAGATTATTCAATGCATGAAATAAGTGAAATTTTAGAAATTTCTATTGGAACTGTAAAATCCAGACTTTACCATGCACGAGAAAAATTAAAGGTAATTCTTAAATAGATAAATTATGAAAAGCGATAAAGAGAAAATTGATGAATTGATAAAGGAAGCTTTAAGTGTGGAAGAAGCTAAATTCTATGAAGATTTGGACGAACAAAATCTTTTGGGGAAATTAGGGCAAGTACACAAAGGGAAAACGGGTTGGTTGGCAACTATAATGACCATAATGCATGTTCTTATATTTATCGTTTTTGTTTTTTGTACGATACGGTTTTTGAATGCCGAAGAAACAAACGAACTTATAAAATGGGCTTCGGCAGGTTTTCTGTGTATCATTTTTATGGGTATGCTCAAGCTCTATATCTGGATGCAAATGGACAAGAACGATATATTAAGGGAAGTAAAGCGATTGGAGCTTCAGGTGTCCGTACTACTTAATCTAACGGAAAAATAAAGCGCTTATCGAAAGCCTTGAAGATTCACTAAAATATTTAGTAATTTAGCCGTTCTACAGGGATGATTTCTCTCCCACGCTGAATTTTCGTCCCGATAACTATTGGGATTTGAAAGGATAAAGGTACTGAAGGAATGTTTATTTTATCAATTTAAACATTTACTAAAATGGCTGTTTTAGAACAAGTAACATCGCAACAGGCGATAGATTTAGAGAACAAGTACGGAGCGCACAACTACCACCCTTTACCCGTTGTTTTAAATAGGGGAGAAGGTGTTTTTGTGTGGGACGTTGAAGGAAAAAAATATTATGATTTCCTTTCTGCCTATTCGGCGGTTAACCAAGGTCATTGTCATCCAAAAATTGTAGGTGCAATGGTGAATCAGGCTCAAACCTTAACGTTGACTTCGCGCGCCTTTTACAACGATATGTTGGGCAAGTACGAAAAGTATGTTACGGAAACTTTTAACTATGATAAGCTTTTACCCATGAATACGGGTGCCGAGGCCGTTGAAACTGCGGTAAAGTTGTGTAGAAAATGGGCCTATGAAAAGAAGGGGATTCCTGAAAACGCGGCACAGATTATTGTCTGTGAGAATAACTTCCATGGACGTACCACCACGATTATATCATTTTCCAATGATCCCGTAGCTCGCAAGAATTTTGGTCCGTATACGGAAGGATTCCTTAAAATTGAATACGATAATTTAAAGGCACTGGAAGAAGCTCTGGAAAGCAATAAGAATGTTGCAGGATTTTTAGTGGAGCCCATACAAGGGGAAGCCGGTGTTTTTGTTCCTTCCGAAGGATATTTGAAAAAGGCAAAGGACCTATGCGAAGAGTACAATGTTCTCTTTATAGCGGACGAAGTACAGACAGGCATCGCCAGAACGGGGCGACTATTGGCCACTTGCGGTAACTGTTCCTGCAGTGATAAACATTGTAGCGGTACTCCAGAAGTAAAACCGGACATTCTAATTTTGGGTAAGGCTTTATCTGGAGGGGCATATCCCGTTTCGGCGGTTTTGGCTAATGATTCCATAATGAACGTTATAAGACCCGGGAACCATGGTAGTACTTTTGGTGGAAACCCTATTGCCGCCGCCGTCGGAATTGCTGCTTTGGAAGTAGTTAAAAGTGAAGAACTCGCAGAAAATGCATTCGAACTTGGCGAACTCTTCCGGTCGGAACTCAATAAATTCATTCCGGAATGTGATTTGGTAACAAGTGTTAGGGGCAAGGGACTATTAAATGCCATTCTTATCAATGATACGGAAGAAAGCTCCACGGCTTGGGATATCTGTATGGCCTTAAAGGAAAATGGACTTTTGGCAAAACCAACCCACGGAAACATCATTAGGTTTGCACCGCCCTTGGTCATGACCAAAGATCAATTGCTGGACTGTGTATCGATAATTATAAATACGTTGGAGCAATTTAAAAAATAAAAAAAACCCCGATATCAATCGGGGATTTTTTATAACTGATTATTAAATTATCCATTAGTTAAATCCTCCTTGGGACATTACCAAGGCAACAATTGCTCCAAAATATATTATTGTTCCAATTAAATATACGAGGGCTATTGCAAGTCCAATATACGAGAGTATTCGACCTGTCCTCACATTGTCGTACCCGGTATAGTTTTCCCTGTCCATTTGATACAATTGCTCCGCTTTCTTAGCATTGCTCAATCCAATGATACTAAAAATAGCTCCAAAAGGACCACAGCAGAAAATGGTCAAGACAATGGATAATATTCCGAAAGTCAGCGCATTACTAGCGCCCGGTAGTGGTTGTACAGCCATTGTTTTATTCTAATTCAACCCCCATTTGTTCCCATACCTCTCTCTGTTGTTCCAAGTAAGCATCCCATCCTCCTATGGAAGTTATGGAATAAATTCCCCATAAAAATGTAAGAACACCAAGAACAAGTCCGATAATCGCAATAATTTTAGTTGTTTTTAAAGTGCTGAAATTAGAGTAGTCTTCAGGATTTTCACTGTACAGTTTCGTATCCTTGTTAACTAAAAAAAGTGCTATTCCTGACAATAGGATGCCACCAATCCCAACACTAAAACAGCAGCAAATAAAAGAAAGAATACTGAGGACTAGGGCAATCGTTACGTTAGGTAATTTTTGTTGTTCCATAATTTTTAAGGTTGGTTAAATAAATTTAAATATATAATTGATCAAAATCGTGGTTACTGTCGTAACCATTAATGCTATGGTAATTATGTTTGAAAATTTAAAGGGGTATACCTTATCAAGCATTAAGAAGCCAAATAACAAAAACATCGGGTAAATAGCCGGATACATTTCAAAAGCTGCTCCGAACTCTCCCTTCACTAAATGAACCAGTGCACGTTGTAACCCGCATCCCGGGCAGTCAAAACCAAATAGTTTTTTGGTGAAACAGGGAAGCATGTAATTTTCTATGCCCAAAATAAATACCGATAAGAGTTGCATATGATATTCTATTCGCAAGCCGAAAATTACCATTATTTTTGTGGATTCAAAACAAAATCATGGCGGTTTTTGAAATTGGGGATAAAGTGGAAGCAATAGACGATACTATTGTCGGTATCATTTCTAAAATAAATGGAGATGAAATTACGATCAACACGGATGACGGTTTCCCCCTAACCTTTCAAAAGCAGGAATTGGTGAAGGTGGCGGACGAAATTAGGGTAAGTAATTATGAGGTTTCCCAGATAAAAAAGGAAAAAGAAACCCCGAGGAAAAGAAAATCCAACGTGCTTAAGCCCAAAGAAAGGAACCAACCAAAAATGGAGGTTGACCTTCACATCAATCAATTGGTTAAGAATTCCAAGGACATGGATAACTTTGAGATGTTGAACTTACAGTTAGAGACCGCTAAAAGACAGTTGGATTTTGCCATTTCCAAGCGCATACAAAAAGTGGTTTTCATTCACGGGGTAGGTGCGGGAGTCCTAAAACAGGAATTGTACTATCTTTTCAGGAAATACGATAATGTGAAATATTATGACGCCGACTATAAAAAATATGGTCTAGGTGCAACAGAAGTTTATATTTTCCAGAACTTCTAAAATTTATGTCTTAAAGACTAGTGGTCACGGTACCGAACTCATTGATTTGGAGATCGGTTATTCTAGTATCCCCGTTCTCGTTTACAAAGGAGATTTCACTTAATCTTATGGTGTGCTCAAATGTAACGGAATCCGTGGCCACGGTAGTAACAAAGACAGTACCCGCTTGAGCATCAATTTCTTCCATTACACTGGGAGTCAATACAGGGAGCTCGTCACAAAAGTATGCAGAAGTAACGTTATCTGAAAATATGCGGTAGATTACCGTGGTAGAACCTGGTACGGCACTTTCAATGTCCGTTGTTGTAACCTCATTTTTTAAAAGGCCACTGGGAAGTTCAAGAATTAGTGCTTCGTCCCCATTTATTTTAAAAAGTAGATTTGCGCTACTCACAGAAACATCGCCACAACTTTGAACAGTGGTAATGCTGTCAAAATTGACCGTCTCTATTTGAAGGTCACCATCGTCGCAGGAAAATATCAACACTGTAAGCACTAGAAACAGAAATTTCTTCATGGGTCAAATTTAAACGAAATATTGGAAACCGCTTTACAGGTTAGACCCCATTTAAGTGTAAATTAACTTTATTTGGGCTATTTTTGAAGTCAGCAAATTGAGACCTGAAGACCATGAAAAATGTTTATTTTGATAGCGCAGCAACTACGCAAGTAAGGGCAGAAGTCATTTCTAAGATGCAGGATGCTTTGAATGATTGTTATGGTAACCCTTCATCTACCCATAGTTTTGGCCGTACGGCAAAAACTGCCGTAGAAAGCGCCCGAAAGACCATTGCTAAATACATGAACGCCCATCCTTCCGAAATCATATTTACTTCGGGCGGGACCGAGGCGGATAACATGATTTTGAGATGTGCCGTGAGGGATTTGGGAGTTACTAATATTATTACCTCTAAGATTGAACATCATGCTGTTTTACATACCGTTGAAGAGTTACGGGATAAAGGCCATATTAACCTATGGTTCGTTAATCTTGACTCTTATGGAAATCCAGATGTCGATCATCTGGAGTCCTTATTAAAAAAGGATACTTCAAAGAAGTTGGTGAGCCTTATGCACGTGAACAATGAGATAGGAAATAAAATTGACTTGGCCTCCATCGCAAAACTCGTAAAGGATAATAACGCCCTCCTTCATTCAGATACCGTACAGTCCATTGGTCATTATCCGTGGGATGTTCAGGAAATTCCAGTCGATTTCTTAGTAGCCGCGGCGCATAAGTTTAACGGTCCAAAAGGAATAGGCTTTGCGTTTATCAGGAAAAATTCTGGATTGGGTTGTATGATTTCCGGTGGGTCACAGGAACGTGGTTTTAGGGCAGGAACAGAATCCCTTCATAATATTGTGGGCCTGGAGGAAGCTTTTGTATTGGCGTACGATAATTTAACTACCGAACGGGAATATGTGACGGAGCTAAAGAGATACTTTGTTGAACGAATAAAAAAAGAAATCCCCAAGGCTAAGTTCAACGATCATTCCGGGGATTTGAGCAAGAGCACCTATACTCTGGTTAATGTTTGCCTGCCTATTTCCGCCCAAAAGGGTCTCATGCTTTTATTTCATTTGGATATGAAGGGGATTGCCTGCTCAAAGGGCAGTGCCTGCCAGTCCGGAAGTGATAAAGGCTCACACGTCCTGTCCGAGATTTTATCTGATGAAGACCTTAAAAAGCCTTCTTTACGTTTCTCTTTTTCAAAGTACAACACCAAAGAGGAGGTAGATTATACCATTGGAGTTTTGAGAGAATTCACACAGGACTAAAGATAAGCTTACTCCTTTTTCTTCCGATCTTTTTTACGCTCCCTTTCATAAGGGAATTTGCGAATGGCCAATTTCATCATCCTATCAATGAGGTCAGTGGTATTCTTGCCGGTTTTCTTGTTTATTTCCTTTTCATATTTCCAGAGTAATTTTCCAGTATCGCCATCACTTATTTTTACGCCAATTCTTCCATAATTTGCATTTCCCGAAAAATAATCGGCAAAACTGAATTCCGTAGGGACTCCTTTGGAGAGCAGCACATTTAAATCCAAAGTTCCACTTATAATACCGTCAACATCCAAAATTGAACTTAACTCCTTTACGGTGTACACATCAATATTTTTATAATCGATCCCATTCTGGGACAATATCGCTTTGGTATTCTTAATATTCTGAAACTGTACCGGAAACTTTTTCTTTTTTCTACGCTTAGAAAAATAAGTCTCGAATGCATCTTGTACGGCATACCCTTCTTTTTCCTCCAAGGATTTAAGTTCTTCTCGGCTGGCTTCGTCCCTAAGTTCCAAGTTCGTTAAGAACGGGAGTATGGCAAGTATTTCGTGATCGCTGCTTAACTCGTCAAAACGTGAACTTTCATAAATGTTCTTTTGAGCATTTACAGTGATGGTACTTAAAAAGAAAAGGAATATTATTTTTTTAATCATTTTTTAGAGGCGTACTTGTAATCTAACGTTCAGGATTCTTGCGGTCAAGACATTGGGAACTGCAAATTCATTTTTACTATCCGCATCCCTAATCCAAGTGTTCGTTATAGAATTCTGGTTATTGAACAGATTGAAAATTTCAAAACCAAAACTTAGGTCTTTGAGCTTATGTAACCAATGACCCTCACTGAACGTTTTATCTTTTCCTACAAAAATATAGGAAATTCCTAAATCCGCACGCCTATAATCTCTTAATCTATTCTGAAATCCATACGGATCGGCATAACTGGGAGAACCACCAGGTACTCCGGTCATATATACCAGATTCATGTACATTTTAATATCCGGTATGGTAGGGATGTAATCCTGGAACAAGATTCCAAGTTTAAAACGCTGGTCCGTAGGCCGGGGAATATAGCCTCTACCATCAATATTCTCCTCAGTTTTTAAATAACCTACACTTACCCAAGATTCTGTCCCCGGTACAAAAGCACCGTGCAATCTCATTTCCGCACCATATACATAGGCTTCAGCGATATTATTGGCCGCGTAACGTATTCGTACATCTTCCAAAGTGTACGGATTAACGTGATTCAATTTTTTGTAGTATACTTCATTGTGCAGGGTGAAAGGGCGTTCCCAAAGATTAAAACTATATTCGTTTCCTAAAACTACATGAACCGATTTCTGGGCTTTTACGTTAGGGTTTATATTGCCCAAACTGTCCCTTAGTTCCCTATAAAAAGGGGGTTGCTGATAAATTCCCGCAGAAAGTCGGAACAACATATCTTTTTCCCAATCTGGTTTGATGGCGAATTGGGCCCTTGGACTTATAATCGTCTGGGATACCTTCTCTACGTTGGTACCGCTCACGGTCCAATGGTGCAACCGAAATCCAAGGTTGTAATAGATATCGTTAGTCTCCCATTTTGTCCGCGTACCCATTTGTACGAATCCGGAAAATCTGTTTGTTTTTACAAAATTGGTAGCATCTAAACCTGTGTAAGGAACTAAAGGTGCATTAAACGGTTCTTCCGGTTGGTTGTTGGTGAATTCTGCTCGTGGCGGTCGAATCGAAAATCCCGCAGAATCTATAAATTCCGACTCTTTTAATTGGTCCCTTATGTCCTCGTGCGTGTATTTTATTCCCCATTGCAACAAGAAATCACCTTTTTTGGATTGTCCTCTATGGTTCAGGTTGAAAATTAAGGCATCAAGGTTATTCCTGCTGCGATTAAATTGAGAACCGACACCGCTACTATTACTACTCGTCCGGGGATTCACTTCGCTAAGGCTGTCATCAATTTCGCCCAATTCGTAAAACGCGATTACATCTGAAAATTCCTCTTCCGTGGTGTGGTACAAAGATGTTATGAGTTTTAAAGTAGTGTTATCGTTTACGTAGTAGTTACCTTTTAAAGCACCAAGTGTTGTTGCGTACTTATTCCTCTCTCTTCCTTCGTAGAAGACTGTCAAGGACCTTGGATTATCTATAGTGCCAAAATTGGTCCGGCGCGCAATAGGTTCGTTCCTGTAATTGTTTACAGAAAAATTTCCTAGAAAATTCAAATCGAATTGCTCCGAAAACCGATAGGTAAGGTAACTCTGAACATCGGTAAAAGCGGGATTGAAATTACTCCGCGTTTGTTGGGAATTCACCAAAAGTGAATTATTGCGGTACCGGAAACCGGATACACTACTGAATTTCTTGTTCTTTGAAATAGTTTCCAGACTTGTGCTTAAGCCCAGAAGACTTATATCTCCTTGAGCCGAAAACTGTGATGGATTTTTATAGGTAATATCCAGCACCGATGATAGTTTATCCCCATATTTTGCCTGGAATCCTCCAGCGGAAAATTTTACATCCTGCACCAAGTCACTATTTACAAAACTTAGTCCTTCCTGCTGTGCGGAACGTATCAAAAATGACCTATAGACTTCAATCTCATTTATATAAACCAGATTTTCATCATAGTTGCCACCTCTAACGGAATATTGGGTGCTCAGCTCATTATTGGAAGAAACCCCGGGTAAAAGTTTTAGAATATTTTCCACACCCGCATTAGCTCCAGGAATTTTCCTGACATCTTCAGTAGCGATAGATAAAATCCCCATGACCTCTTTTTCGCCGGTGGCGGAGACCGTTACCTCGTCTATTTGGGTAATGTCTGCTTTTAGAACGGGATTGAACTCAAAGGTTTCGTTGGTAGTCAGGATTAATTTTTCCAAACGTACGTCTTCATGGCCTAAGTGCGAAAATAGAATGGCAGTCTCCCTATCAGCTAAAATTCGCAAAAGATAAAAGCCATTACCATCGGTAGAAGTGCCCTTATTGTCCGAAGTAATATTTACATCAGGAAGTGGATTCTTATTTTCGTCTAGGACTACGCCCGTAATAGTGGCCGTTTGCGCTGAACAGGTGATTTGGCACAAAAGGAAGTAAAGGAGAATCGCGGCACAAAATTTCAAACGGTTTATTTTCTATAGAACGAAGTTGTAAGGGTATTTTGGTTTCCTACATTATCTGTAACGGTAACTTTGAGTACACATTGTCTCTTATCAAGAATCCTGTCGTCAAAATTATAGGTCAACGTATTCCTTTTGGGCTCATACTCCATTAATATCCATTCCCCGTTAAGTGTAGCGGAATACGTATCCACACCGCTAAGGTCATCGGAAATATGAACACTAAGGTACTTATAGTTATTAAGCCATTGCTTTTCCTTAAAATTCTTGGTTCTAATAGTGGGAGGTACAGTATCCTTTGCAAGGGTATAAGTTCCCAAATTTCTTGTTCGAGCCGTAAAAGTAGCCCCGCGTTTGTATGTATTTAGGTGACTTGGTCTTAATTTGGCATCCAATCGGGCAATGAACATTTGCTTTTGTTCTTC
>CAJQMW010000321.1 GCA_905479535.1 uncultured Maribacter sp.
CTGGCATTCAGCATATCGATTTCTATTTTACCGGAAGAGCCGCTGTATTTCTTTAGTAAGACATCTAATTGGGCTTCGGATAAACCTTTATTTTCCAAGAACCATACAAGCTTTTTACGGTTAACCAATGTTATGTTGCAGGAGGTGTAGGAGTGGGGTTCGTCACTATATATTGCTGTTATTAACGAATAAAAATCTGTTTTTTTGACATCATCGAATAACCACCCTTTTTTTGTTTTTCCGCTTTTCAGATATCCCAGTTCAAAAGCGAAGGTGGGCAAATCGTCGTTGATATAGTCTAATTGTGCTTTTTCATCAATAAAATAGGATGCTTTTCCGCTCTTTTGCGTAAAAACAAGGTCAATACCGGCTAACTGGCTTTTAATGTCAGAAATACGTTCAAAGGTATAATGCTTAAGGTGGTTTCTATAATAGGCGTCAAGAAGAACGTATAGTTTTTGTTCTTTTTCCAAGTCAGCTTTGAAAGTGCTTTTTAGCCCCACATTTAAGCTTTTATCTTTTTGAACAGCGTTTCCCCTATTTTTTCTACAACACCTATCACCAGGGCATTGCCCATAAAAAAAGCACGTTTAGTATCGCTGACGCCCTCTAATTGGGTGTGATTGTCCGGGAACATGTTCAACCGCTCCAACTCTACGGGCGTTAACCTTCGTAGGCCTTTTTTGGTTCGCACAACGTGTTTAAAGCGAGAGGGACTTCTGCCACCCTCTCCCGTGATAATGGTGCGGGAAGCGTTGTCCAGTGCATCCGGGAAAATCATTCCACCTTCGCTATAGGTATACTCATAACCATTTTTGGCCGTACGCGTTTCTTTTTTTGCCCCTTTCAAATAGGTCCATTTTGGCAAATCCACTTCCGGAATAAAGAAATCCTCGGTAACCTCTCCGTTTTGTAAGACATCTCCCAAGATTTTATGCTTTCCGTCATAATTGGGAGTGGTTTTGGCGGTAAACACCTTTCCGTCAATGAAAACCCCGGTATTTTGAAATGGGGACAACTTTTGTCCCTCGTTGAAGTTTTCGGAAAGCGTTACCAAATTGCCATCAATAGAAAATGAAGTTGATTTTTGGGATATCCCTTTAACGGGAAACGCTTCTGAAAGGGTACCGGATTTATAAATCCAGTTGGCCTTATCGGCATTTTTTATCGCTTTATAAAGGGAAGTAGATTTATGATAGCCTAAGAAAAAAACGCGTCTGCGTCGCTGCGGCATACCATATTCTGCCGCATTAATGACCCGCCATTCCACGGCATATCCCAACTCATCCAAACTTTTAAGCATGATGGCAAAATCCCTTCCCCGTTGCGTGGACGGAGATTTGAGTAGCCGATCAACATTTTCCAGAAATAAATATTTTGGCGGGATTTTCTTTTCCGAAAGCATACGGTGTATGCTCCACCAAAGAACCCCTTTCTTTCCGATCAGCCCCTTGGAATTCTGTAGTGTCGTTGCGACCGAATAGTCTTGGCAAGGGAAACCGCCAACGAGCACATCTGCATCAGGGATAGCGGAAGTAGGTACTTCGGAAATATCGGTATTACTATGATTTTCTCTTCCAAATCGTGTTTCATAGACCATGGAAGCGTGTTGTGTTTTGGTACTGGGCTCCCATTGGTTGCTCCAGACTACTTCATAATTACCAGTCTGTTCAAGTCCCAACCGAAACCCTCCGACCCCTGCGAAAAGCTCTATAACTCTTAATTTTTCCATCACTGGCAAATTTAAGGAAAATTGAACCGAAACGGGTCGCCAACTGTTTAGACGGGGAGAGTTAAGATTGCACTATAGTGGCCAGAGCGTTGATCAGACCTTGAACCATCCCATAAAATAAGCCATTTCAATATTTATGTATTTTTACCAAAAACTTTTTCTTTATGAGTTTTCAAAGAACCATCGTATATATTTTTTACTTAAGCGCACTACTTACATCCTGTAACGTTGAAAAGAACAAGGAGAATCCTATTCAGACCGTTATTGATTCTGTTCAAAAACAACACGCCCCGGACAAACGTGTTGCTTTGTTTCAGATTAATACCAAAAAAGAGGGGCAGCGGATAGTTCTAAATGGAGAAAGCAACCTGCTCGAGGCTGTTGCGGTATTAAAAAAGACTTTGGAAGAACGGCAGATCAATTTTACGGATAGCATCCAGCTTTTGCCTACAACGGAGTTGGGGGATAAGACCCAAGCCGTTGTCAACATATCGGTCGCTAATCTAAGAAGTAGCCCCAAACATTCTGCTGAATTGGCTACACAGGCGACCCTTGGAACGCCGGTTAAAGTTTTAAAAAAGGAGGGAAGCTGGTATTATATTCAGACCCCTGATAAATACTTGTCGTGGGTGGATGCGGGAGGTATTACGCTGATGGACCCCAAACGTTTTGAAGAATGGCGTTCAAAGGACAAAATCATCTTCACGAAAACTTATGGGCATTCTTACAATGCGGGAGATGGGGAGGAAGTTGTCTCAGATTTGGTTGCGGGCAATGTTTTGGGGTTTGTTAAATATACAGATGGATATTTTGTAGTTTCGTATCCGGATGGGCGGATCGCATTTATCAGAGAGGAAGAGGCCGAGGATTATTTTGGTTGGTTGCAACAAATGAATCCTACAGCCGATGATTTGGTGGCCACTTCAAAAACCTTAAGGGGCGTTCCGTACCTGTGGGGCGGGACCTCCACTAAAGGCATGGATTGTAGTGGTTTTACGAAAACCGTTTATTTCCTTAATGGAATGGTCATTCCCCGCGATGCTTCGCAACAAGTACATACTGGTAAACCGATAGATTCTACGGGAAACTTTGAGAACCTGGAAAAAGGGGATTTATTGTTCTTTGGAAGAAAAGCTACCGACTCTACTGCAGAAAAAGTGGTACACGTTGGTATGTGGATCGGTGACAATGAATTCATTCATGCCTCGGAAATGGTGAGGACAAGCAGTATGGAACCCAATGCCGAAAACTTTGACGCCTTTAACCGTGACCGCTATTTACGAACAAAAAGGATTTTAAGGGAAGAAGATAAAGCACTTATAAACTTAACACAAACCCCTGTTTTTAAAGATTAATTTCCTTGTGAATGGGCAGGCCGCAGGCCCACAGGTAAATTATGAAGCAAGCCGTTAACCTGGCACCATTGCTTAGCAGGGTCTTTTTTCCAAAACGAAGTTTTAATCTAAATAATTCCCCGACGGCTTTGCCTCCGATTTACCTCCCCTCTTGCATCCGACGAGCGTGGCGAGAGGAACGCACAAGGTCGGAATTGCATTTTCGCCCCCGAATGGTCGGGGCCGGGTGGGACGAATGTAATCCCGCACGTGCGGGACGGTTTTTGGCCCCAAGGCCAAAATTAAACCGGCGAAATACCCCTATGGCTTGCCTACGCTTTTTGAATTCCTATCTTTCCAAATGAATTTATTTTCTGATTAAATCGATAAAAATTAAATCAATGAGAAGATATTATGCGATTTTACAATTATTTTTTTCGTTCGGTTTTTTGAACGCTCAATACGAAATCAAACCCGTGGAGGGGTATTCTCCCAATATCAGCATCATGATTTATATGCTTGAAGATTTAAAAGACAGGATAACAGAACAAATTAAGGACCTAGACCAATCACAGACCGATTTTGAGTTCGACGAAAAGGCCAATAGCATTGGTGCTTTAGTGATGCATTTAGTCGCTACGGAAGCCTACTATCAAATAGAAACTTTAGAGGGGCGCCAATGGACGGAGGAAGAAAAAAAGCGGCTTGGCGTTGGAGGAGGATTAAGTGAAACATCAAAAGAACAACTTAAGAATAAGCCCATAAACCACTATCTAGGCCTATGGAACGAAGTACGGGAAAAAACACTTTTGGGGCTGAAAACCAAAGATGACACCTGGTTCGCAGCCGATATAGATGAGGGCGTGAATAATCACTGGGTTTGGTATCATGTGATGGAACATCAAGCTAATCATATGGGCCAAATAGCACTGGTAAAGAATAGGTTGCCAGAATGAATTTTTGGAATTAAGTTGGATAGATTTTTTGACCAAACAAGAGCCGATTTTTCAGGTGAAAAATCCCTTAATTTATTTTCAGGGTTTAGACTAAATTATGCGGCAATTTAAATATTTGGGTAACCGATAGTGTTTATCAATCCAAAGCAAAAGCGATAATTTGATTTCCCTTTTCGGTACCCAACTTTTCGCCACCACAGGCGATGGCAATATATTGTTTTCCATTTACCTCGTACATGGCAGGGGTTGCAAAAGCCGCAGCAGGGAGTTGATATTCCCAAAGAAGGGCTCCGTTTTCTTTATCGAATACGCGAAAATAACCATCTTTGGTCGCTCCAATGAACAAAAGCCCATTTTCCGTAACCACGGGGCCTCCGTAATTTTCAGTTCCGGTCCCAATCCCTTTTTCGCCTAGTTCAGGGGTATTACCTAACGGAATGGACCATTTATAATCCCCGGTATTCAAATCAATGGCATGCAGGGTTCCCCAAGGAGGTTTAATGCCCGGCAATCCGTTACTATCCAAAAATTTGGAATAGCCATCGTGTTTGTATAAAACACTTTTCGCTTCATTATCCACTATTGTAGTAGGAACGGTGTGTTTTATCTCTTCGTTGTACAAATAGCGTAAGAGTGCCTGTAGTTCATCCCCTTGAATTTGTGGAAACCCAGTCATCATCCCCTTACCATTGGCAATGATCTGGGTCACCTCGGATTTTTCCTTTTTCCTTTTTAAATTTATCAAAGAGGGGAGCCCACTGGCCACGACCCCGTTCCTATCCGCTTGATGGCAGCTTACACAGTTCTTTTGATACACCGCCTCCCCCAAGGGAGTGTCATCATCGATTTTAGTACTGGGGGCCACTTTCAAGTTCCAGGGCATTTCATTGGAGTTTACATATAAAATTCCGTTTGTAGGGTCGGTTGCCGCGCCTCCCCATTCGGCAGCCCCGTCATATCCTGGCAATAAAAGGTTTGACGTTATGTTTGGAGGAGCGTATTGTCTTCTATCCGCTTCATTGAAAAACTCTAATAGTTCTTCTTTATTTTCAGCGAAAGGGCTTATATCCTCTTCGGTCAAATCCTGTGACATTCGGGCAAATGGTTTGGGCTTAACGGGAATGGGCTGCGTAGCCCACGCTTGCTCACCTTCCAAGTCTGAAGACGGCATGGGTTTTTCTTCAATATCAAAGAGAGGTTCGCCCGTAAGTCTATTAAAAACATATACATAACCCTGTTTGGTCACTTGCGCAACGGCAGGAATTTTTTTATTGCCTCTTTCCACCATTAAAAGATTTGGGGGAGCAGAAGGGTCCCTATCCCAAATGTCATGATGCGTAAACTGGAAATGCCATAGTCGTTCCCCAGTATTGGCATTAAGCGCTAACAAGGAATTTGCATATAAATTACTGCCTAGACGTACCCCTCCATAAAAATCCGGAGCTGCCGAACCGGTAGGAACATAAAGTATTTCCGCCTCTTCATCTACGGCCATACCTGCCCAGTTGTTTGCGGCCCCAACCAAAGGACTCTTGTACGCAGTGGAATCTGTCCATGTCTCAAAACCTTCTTCTCCAGGATGCGGAATCGTATGAAAAACCCACTGCAATTTACCCGTGATCACATTGAAGGCCATAACATCTCCTGGAGCGGCCCCGACTCCTTCGGAAATCCGTAAAGGCATTATTATTAAATTTTTGAAGATAGTTCCAGGCGTATTGGAAATAACGAATTTATCTTTGGCACTCTCGGGCATGCCGGAGCGCAAATCTATTCTTCCATTAGCTCCAAAAGAAGAAATAGGTTCTCCATTTATTGCGTTCAGGGCAAAAAGATGAGGCCCTCGTGTACAAAGTATGCGTTTGTCCTCTCCATTTTCCCAGTAGGATACCCCCCTACTGGTAGAATGCCAAACTTTTACAGAATCTCCAAATTGCCAAATTTCCTTCCCTGTCGTGGCATTTAAAGCCACCACACGAAGTGCCGCCGTGACCCCATAAAGTATGGAATCTACCACAATAGGATTCATTTGCATTTGTCCCCAATCCGCCGCCTTATAGGACCATGCGACCTTAAGTTGACCCACATTTTCCTTTGTTATTTGAGACAAATTAGAATAGTGACTGCGACCCGGATCACCTAAATAGGAGGACCAGGTTATATATTCTTTTTCTTGGGAGAGTTCTCTTTCTTCAATTCCACATCCAAGCAGCATCAAAATGGATAGGGCAATAATTCCATGAAATACCGGAGAACTCTTGTGCATAGTATTTAAAACAGATAGTGTTTCCTAAAAGTATAAAAAACAACATTGGTTTTAAATTACCCAACAGGATATTTTAATACACAGTTATAATTTAATCACCATTCCTTTACGTGCAATTCGGAATCCTTTCTCTAGCACCTCTTTGGTTTGCGGACTGTCTTCCCGCAAAAGGGGATTGGTATGGTTAAAATGTATAAAATGGACCTTCTTTTTATCCAGTGCCGAAAGGTCTTTCAACTGTTCCATACTTTCTATAACGAACGGATGGGGTATCCCAGAAATATCTCTTGTATTTAATTCTTCTCCATCAAAAAAAGTAGCATCCAAAAAGGCATAATCGAACGTGCCTATCAGCTCAGCTATGGACGTATCCCAGGCAGACCATTTATCGATATCTGGGATAAATAAAGCACTTTTATGGCCCCCATAGATTTTATAACCTACCGTTTCTGAATATTCATCCCGATGCGGAACTGCAAAAGGGACTACGTTTAACTTGTCCGTTAGCACCACCTCAGCTTGATTTTCTAACTGATAAATAATTATGTTGTCGTTTTCTACCAGCTGGCCCCAAGGACCGTTTTGCTCCAAGAAGGATTTCATTCTAGGCATAGCGAAAACGGGAACCTTGTTTGCGTTAGTTGCCTCTTTTCCTAAATACATCAATCCTGTATAATGTCCAATATGGGCATGCGTCAGGAAAATACCATTGGGCAATGCCTGACTTGCGGTACCCATAATTTCGTTCAAAAATTTTGTTTGTTTGGTGATGTCCGGGGTAGCCTCAAAAAGATAGCTTTTATGGTTCTGGTAATCTATAACCCCCAAAGAAACGACTTCTCTGGACTTTATGGGGTCAGTGAACAATTGCGCACAACATTCTTTTTTACAGGCAATATGTGGGGATCCGGCATCCTGAGTTGTGCCCAAAACTACCAAGGAAAGGCCTTCCTTGTTTTCTTTGACCGGAGGATTTAGTGCCGTGTTGGTTTTATCCACATTTTTACAATTGGAAAAAAGGAGCATGGTGAAAAGAAAAAATGGGAACAACCGCATTAGTCCTGGGTTAAAAAGTCTCTTATGTCATTTGAAAGCTTCTCTAGATCGGGTTGGTGGGTATACATCATGTGACCCCCTTCATAATAGGTCATTTGCACACGGTCATTAACAATCCCATTTCTGGAAAAGGTGTATTCAGCATCAAAAAACGGTGTAATTAAATCGTAATAACCACTGGCTACCAATACTTTCAAATCAGTATTTCTACGCATAGCCTCTCCTAAACCACCTGCGGTATTCACGGGAGTAGGCTCCCAATAACTTCCATCCGGAACCGTTCTCCAGCGCCATTTTTGGCCGATTTTACCGTTTGATGTGAGGTAGGGCCTATCCATTTCAATTTTAAGGCCCGATGCATAATAGTGATTCAATGCCGCTGTGTAGGCCGCTCCGATCCTATAACTGGCGGGATCTCCCAGAGTTGGCCTGTCAGCCACATCATCGGATTCGTCCCCCATAAAACGCCCGTCCAATCTTCCAATGGTAAGCCCTTCGTCATACAACAAACGTTTTTGAAATCGAGGTAGGAGAACCCTAAGGTTAGATTTCAGAATATAAGCCTTGTCGAGTCCGGTAAAATAGGCTAGTTTATCCGCAATACCGTCACTTTCACTCTCTGTAAGCAAGTCTCCTTTGAAGAGTGCTGGAGTATAGGTGGAATAGGTAAAATCCCTGGCTTCTTGTACAAAAGTTTCCAAACTTTTGCCTTTTCCGGCTTTCTTGTGATACCACGCAGTTGCCGCCATGCTCGGCAGATAGGTTACATAAGACGTGATGTTGTAATGGTCTGAAGTAGAACCGGCGTAGTCCAAGGCCTGGGAAATCAAAATTAAACCGTTCAGGGCCATATTTTGACCATCGCCCTCCAATTCTTTGGCAACAGCCGCCGCTCGTGTTGTTCCAAAACTTTCCCCGGCAATGTATTTCGGCGACATCCATCTTTTGTTGTCCGTTATCCATTGTCGAATGAAAGTGGTAACAGATTTAGCATCCTCCTTTAACCCCCAATAATCTTTTTCCTTGCCTTTTCCTATTACCCTACTGTATCCGGTTCCAACGGGGTCTATAAAAACGAGATCGGTCAAGTCTAAAAGACCGTATTCGTTATTTTTTAAGCTGTAGGGGGCTGCACCATCATCCTTTTTTGCTTCGGAATCTACTGAAACTAATTTTGGGCCGAAAAGCCCCATGTGTAGCCAGACGGAGGCAGAGCCAGGACCACCGTTAAACACAAAAGTAACAGGCCTCTTGGAAGTATCCTTTATGTTATTCTGCGTGTAGGCGACGGACCAGAAAGAGGCAACAGAATCCCCTTTATCGTTGGTCAAATAGGTTTCTTTGGCTATTGCCGTATAACTAATGGTTTTTCCGCCAAATACTCCTTGATGGGAAGTGATGAAGGATTTTGCAGGCGGAATTGGCTTTACGGAATCTTGTTTCTTTGACTCTTGTGAAAAGAGGACGAAGGAAAACAACAAAAGGAAAAAAAAGGATGCAAAGTTTTTCATCTTATCGATATTTAATGGTTTTTAGGGTCAACGTTAAATGTAAGGATTTATGGAGTATATTTCTTGATACAACAAAAGCACAATTGGCACAATACCTCTTTTTAATATAAATATAAAATTTACTTTAAGGCATGACAGACATTTATGAAAGATTCGGAATACAAATTGTATTGGTTCTTTTCGCTTCAATCTTATTGAGCAATTGTGCAAGTACCAAAAATCAAATTAATGTCGATAAGGAATGGAACGTTCTTTTCAATGGTAAGAATTTGGAAGGATGGACCACAAAAATCCATCATTATGATGTTGGTGACAATTTTGGCGACACTTTCCGAGTGGAAGACGGAATTATAAAAGTACGCTATGACAAGTATGACGGAGATTTTAATGACCGTTTTGCTCACCTCTATTACGACATTCCGTTTTCGTATTTTCATCTTTCCATGGAATATAGATTCCTCGGCGACGTTCACCCAGGAGCCCCTAGTTATGTGGAAAAAAATAGTGGTGTCATGTTTCACTCCCAAGACCCAAGAACCATGCTAAAGGAGCAAAATTGGCCTATCTCCGTGGAGATGCAATTTATAGGAGGTATTGGAGAAGGAGGCCCAAGACCAACAGGGAATATGTGTTCCCCAGGTACCGATGTAGTTTATAAAGGCAGGATAGATCCCAACCACTGTATCAACTCTTCATCTGAAACCTATTATGGGGAGCAATGGGTAAAAGCGGAGTTGATAGTTTACGGAGACTCCCTCGTACAGCACTTTATCAATGGAAAAAAAGTGCTTGAATATTCCAAACCTCAAATAGGAGGTGGTGTTGTACAAGGTTTTGACCCTAAACTAAAAGAGGACGGCATGCCTTTGAAGGAAGGCTTTATCGCATTACAGAGCGAAGGACAGCCGATTGATTTTAGGGACGTTAAAATCAAGAACCTGAAAGGGTGTATGAACCCCAAAGATAAGAATTACAAGCCCTATTATATCAAAAACGACCCTGAAGCCTGTGCTAATTAGATTATCGATATAGTTATAAATATTCAGGATATTTACCTACCGTGTTCCAACCACCATCAATGGAAATGGTTTGTCCATTAAAAACGGAAAGACGCATTCGATAGTAATGAACAAATTTCGACAACGTCCTTGGGCGTTCCCAAACATTTATCCGGATTTCATCAGGACCATATGACCAATCACAGGGCAAAGGCCAACCTTTATCCGAGGATGAACGGTATTGTAACACCGGAATACACTTGGTAGTCTTTTATTTTAGGATAGCTTGATATTTGGAGTCGTTGCCCAAAAGTTCGGTTGCCGCTAGAATGGCATCGTCATTGGTGAGATAGTATTTGTACAGACCGTTGCGATAGAAATAGCGCTTTACGATTTCGTCCTCTAAATTCTTTTGGATTTCATTCTGATATTTATCCAAGGCATTTATTTTACCTTTTTCAATGTTTGCCAATAACGTTTTGTAGCTATCTTTTACCTCAGTTCCCAAAAAGTCATTTTCCTCTCCCGACAGGGTCATTTTGATTGCTTTTTCCGCCTTCGTCTCAAAAGAGAAATTGCTTTCTTTCACATAGTCCTTGAACTTATTGAAATCGGCATTTTCAAATTCAAAGTTTGAGACATCCGACAGCTGGTTTTTGTAATGGTAATGCGTCGCATAGTCAAAAATGACATTATTTTGAAGCAGTGCCATGGTAAGGTCGTTTGTTTTTACCGCGGCGATTTCTATGTCGGGTAAAACCCCACCGCCGTCTTGTACCTTCCGTCCGTTTCTGGTGGTATAATCATTGAATTTAGTGTTTCGCACGGCATTACCCCTATCGTCCCTGTTCCAATAATCCAAGGCCTGTATGCATCGGCCAGAGGAAGTATAGTATCTGGAAATAGTAACCTTAAGTTGTGTACCGTAGGTAAGTTTCAAGGGCCGTTGAACCAACCCCTTGCCAAAACTTCTGGCGCCCATGATTACCGCCCTGTCCAAATCCTGCAAACTTCCGGACACGATTTCGCTCGCCGAGGCACTACTGCCGTTCACAAGAACGACCAACGGAATTTCGGTATCTACCGCTTGGTTGTTGGTGCGATATTCACGATTGAATTTTTTTACTTTGGATTTTGTAGTAACGATCAATTCCCCTTTTGGAACGAAAAGGTTGGTGACATTAATGGCTTCTGACAATAACCCCCCTGGATTGTCCCTAAGGTCCAGTATAATCTTCTCGGCACCCTTCCCTTTTAAATCCGATAATGCAGATTTTGTCTGATTCGATGCTTTCGCATTGAACTTGGAGAGTACGATGTAGCCCGTTTTGTCATCTATCATTTCGTAAAACGGAACGGCATTGACTTCAATGCCCTCCCTTTCAATGGTCGTCGTATGTAGTTTACCCTGTCTTTTGTAGGTAATAGAAACCGACGTTCCGTTCGCACCCTTCAAAAGTTCACTGGCATTATCGTCAAAATCGGCTACTTTAATATCCCCAATTTGAATAATTTCATCGCCCGCCTTTAGGCCCGCTTTATCCGCCGGATACCCCTCATGAGGTTCTACGATTAACAACTTATCCTTATATGACCGCACTAAAGCGCCTATTCCGGAATACTCACCAGCGTTATTGATACGATAGGCCTCCACATCCTGCTCGTTGAGAAATTTTGTATAAGGGTCCAAGTCTTCCAACATGTTTTTAATGGCGGTGTCCATTAACTCTGCAGGATTGGTCTCATCCACGTAATTCATGTTCAATTCCTTGAACAACGTGGTAAAGATTTCAATTTGCTTAGCAATCTCAAAAAAGTCACTTTTAAAACCACTTCCAACGGCTAGGAAAACAAGTGCTATAACGGGGACAAGAATTTTTTTGCTAACTAGTTTTTTCATGAACACGGTCATTAAATTTTTTTAAAAGAGATCTCATTTTACCCTGAATTTCTAGAAAAGCGGGTATTTCCTTACCAAGGTATAAAAACAGAAACGCAAACTCTCCCTGTGTATTGTTAAAAACCCCGGCTTTATTTAAGCGATAAGCTTCTCGCAAAAGACGTTTTATCTGGTTTCGGGCAACGGCGCTTTTAAAGTTCTTCTTAGGTACGGTTACTCCGGTTTGTATTTTTGAAGGCTGTTCGCTCGACTCCAAATAGATTAATTTTAAGGGATATACCGTCAATGCCTTGCCCTCCTCAAACAATTGAGCTATTCGCTTTTTACTTTTTAGCTTTTCTTTTTTCCCATAAGTATTGTCCCCTTGAGGGGACTTTAGGGGTGTTTTTCCGGAATTTTGAAATGAGAGCTCGGTATTACTTTTTTCTCGTTGAGATTTTCCACTTATTGCCTCCGACGAAGGAGGAGAGGATGACATAATTTTAGGGGCATTTTTGAAATTGGTATAGGTGTTTAATTCCTGTATTTTGGCTTCCATTGCTAACAAAACACTGAACATGTCGTTCTTTATTTCTGAATCTGAAAAACGAATAAACTTCACACCTTGCTTTTCTAACAAACCCTGCCTATTCCTGTCGTACTCGTATTTGTAATCATGTGAATCACCGTCAATTTCTATAGCAAGAAATAATTCGTGGCAGTAGAAATCAACGATATACTCTAGTAGGGGCACTTGTCTATGAAATTGGACACCTAAAGATTTTTGCTTTATTTTTTGCCAAAGCAAAACCTCAGCGAGCGTACTATTTTTTCTTAGTTGACGCGCGTATTCTTTTAATATTGGATTGTATGGAACTATTTTATTTCTCAACCATAATTTGAATTAGTAATGAAACACCCCTAAGGTCCCCTCAAGGGGACAATTGAAACCAATTCAATTGCGTTTTACGCCTATAAGAAAACCCTATTGATACTCCACAAACCTTATTAATCTTTAGGCAATGGTTCTGCCGACCAATAATTATTTTCCGGGTTTACGTCTGCCATCAACTGTGACGGATCTATGACGATGCCCTTAATATTTTCTAGGGGAGCGTCTATCGTAAAACCGTAGGATGGATTTGCCCAAGTCCAATCGGTCAACACCGTTCTCTTTAATTTAGGATATGGATTTGCTTTCTCACCGCGCATCATGCGTAACGGGGCGTAAAACGTTTCTTGCGAACCATCGTTGTAAACCACTAGGATATCTATGGGCATAGGCATTAGGCCAATTCTTTCCATGGACACTTTAGTTTTATCGCCATCTGCGGAAACCTCTTCTATTCCATAGTCGATAGTATTTGTGGTCTGGGTCCAATCCGTTAAATACCAATCCAACTCCATTCCCGAAATCTTCTCGGCAGTGCGTTTAATATCGTTGGGAACGGGATGTTTAAATTTGAAATCAGCATAGTATTTTCGTATGGTTTCCATTAATTTATCCTGACCTATAACATAACCCAATTGGGATAAAAAGATAGCCCCTTTACTATAGGCAGCAATGCCATAGGGCATATTGGAATTGTACCTATCCGAATGGGTAGTTTGTGGCTGCTCCTGCCCAGATTTAACAAGGTAGTAATAGCTCTTATAGGAATTTTCAAACGGATTTTCTAAATTCTTATCCAAAATCTCATTACTGCACAGGGCAGAAACGAAAGAGGTAAAGCCCTCATCCATCCACTCATGTTTGGCCTCATTGGTCGCCAACACATGTTGAAACCAAGAATGCGCCAGTTCATGGATCATGGTGCCAATTACACTTCCGGGCTTATCGCCCCCCGTAATCAACGTTGCCATAGCATATTCCATGCCGCCGTCCCCACCTTGGATTACGGAGTACTGGTCATAAGGATAAGGGCCAATATTCTTATTAAAAAAGAGCATCGCCTTTTCGGTCAACGGCTGAACCTTCTCCCAAGTCTCTTTATATTTCTCATCGTCCTTATACAAAAAATGAAGGGTTGGACCGTCTTCCATCTTCAGGGTATCGTGAACGTATTCCGGATCGGCCGCCCACATAAAGTCATGCACCATGGGCGCCTTAAAATGCCAAGTAAGTGTTTTGCCCTTCGTCTTTACTTTGGCTCCAGGACTTTCGTAGCCATGACCTATTTCATCGGGATTCTGCAAATAGCCGGTACCTCCAACGGTAAAGTCTTTATCAAGGGTAAGTTTTACATCAAAATCTCCCCAAACACCATGGAATTCACGGGCAATATAGGGGTCGGCATGCCACCCTTCAAAATCGTATTCTGCTAATTTGGGATACCATTGACTCATGGAAAGGGCCACTCCATCGGCATTATTTCTACCTGACCTGCGTATTTGGACAGGAACCTGACCTTTAAAGACCATTTCAAAGGTAGTTTTCCCACCAGAGGGAATAGGTTTTACCAAATCCACCACTAACACTGTACCTTCTTCGTTAAAAGTAACTTCTTGGCCGTCCTGGGTCAATTTTTCTACACGTAAATACCCTATTTCATTTTCGGAAAGGCTGGCGATACGACTTTTTTTATCTTCCGTAGTCATACGCCGGTCAGGATCGGTGATCGTCTGTAGACGCATATCCATTTCGCTTCCCGGTTGAAAGGCATTAAAGTACAAATGATAATATACACGACTTAGCTCGTCAGGAGAATTGTTGGTGTAAACCAGTTTTTGTTTGCCAGTATACCGATAGTTCTCAACGTCCATGGTTACATCCATGGTGTAATCTACTTGTTGCTGCCAGTAGGAGGTTTGGTTCTGGGCCGCTAGAGACAAAGCGAGACCATTGAACATTAGAAACATCAGTACTTCTATTTTCTTTTTCATCTTATTCAAATTTATAATTGTAATTGACCGTTGGCGACCTGAGAGGCCATGATTAATGCGTTGTAAGCATTTGCAATCTTACCCGAGGTTGATATTTCGTCCAGAGAGGCATTCTTTGACGGGTCTCCTCCAAGGATAACCTTTGCCTTTATAGGCAGTCCGGACTCAAGAATTATTTTCTTCACCTGTGCCGCTGATAGATTTGGGTATTGAGAGAACAATAATGCCGCAAGACCCGAAATTGCCGGTGCGGCCATAGAAGTACCAGGAGAATACTCGTACGTATTATCGGGATAAGTAGAATAGATATCCGTTCCGGGAGCGAAAATATCCACATTGATGTCGCCATAATTGGAATAGGACGCCACGAGTTCGGAACCATAGTCAGGGTCTAGGGCACCGACCGTAATGACATTATTAGAAATTTCCGGACCGTTATTCACTTGATCATTCGGAAAATTAGGATTAGATGGGTCGTCCAAGTTGGCACCATCATTTCCTGCTGCATGTACAAAAAGCACATCTTTTTCGGCTGCGTATTTGAGGGCATCATAGACCCATTCGGCCTTTGGGGAAAATGATTTTCCAAAACTGCCATTGATCACCTTTGCTCCGTTATCCACGGCGTACCGAATTCCCAAAGCAATATCCTTATCGTATTCGTCTCCGTTAGGAACCGCCCTGATACTCATAATAGCCACATTATTGGCCACACCATTGGCTCCTTTTCCGTTGTTTCGCTCTGCAGCAATGATCCCTGCCACGTGTGTACCATGACTTTCGTCGTCCACTCGGTTATTGGGATTTCCATTTCCGTAATCTTTGTCGTTCCAATCATATGGATCGTCCCCGACTACTTTCCTACCATTAAAATCTTTGTTCAGGTTATAATTTAATTGCTCCGTAAAATATGTAACCACATCAGTTAACTCCTCTATGACTTCAGGGATAGTTTCTTTAATACTGAACATTTGTGCAAGGATAGCCTTGTTTCGTTGCATGGTTTCGCTTGTAGCTTCCATAGCGGCCACCTCTTCTTTAGTGTAGGCGTCTTTTCCCAAGTGTTTTTTTACATCGGCATCAGCACTTTTAACGGCCTGTAAAATTTGCTCGTATTGTTGCTTGTTCTGCATTGCTTTGGGGTATTCACTGTCCAATTTGGATTTAGCCTTGGCAAGGGTGGTTTGGTCACCTATGTTAAGCCGCAACATCCGCACATACTCCAATTGCTCGTTGTAGGACTCGCCAAGAAAATTATACCCATGAATATCATCTATATAACCGTTGCCATCATCATCCCTATTGTTTCCAGGTCTTTCATCGGAATTTGTCCAGAGTACTCCGTCCAGATCCTCATGATCTAAATCTATGCCTGAGTCCAGAACGGCAACGATGACCTTATCGCCTTTTCTGTTCTTGATAATTTCCGAATAGGCTTTGTCAATACTCATTCCTGGAATGGTATCCGCCACTAAATCTAAGTGGCCCCAGTTTTGTTTTTCGGTCTCGTTGAGGGCGCTAATTCTGTAGGGAGTGGCATCTATATTCTCTATGGGGGTTAAAATTAATCCGCCGGTACCACCGCATCCGGCAAGGAGCATAGTTGTGGTTAGCGCAAAAATTATTCTAGAAAATGTACTTGTCATATAATTATTATTGAAGTTAATGTATACTGTTAGTCAAATTTTAATTGAAGATTTCATCAAAGGAAAAGGTTTCATCCAATCGCACCCCTCTTTCTGTCTGCTTTAGTGTGCATAGCTCGTTATGGGCATCATGCTCAAAAAGCAGGTAATAATTTTCTTGTACCGCCCTGTCCAAAAAACGTTCTTTTTCCTCAAGCGTAAGCAAAGGTCGCGTGTCATAGCCCATAATATAGGGCAATGGAATATGACCTACGGTAGGAATCAAATCCGCTACGAATACGATAGTTTTTCCTTTATACTTTAATTGGGGCAACATCTGTTTATCGGTATGACCATCGACAAAATGAATGCCAAACCCTAAATCTGAGTCTTCAGTATAACTTATACTGATATCTTCCGTACCCCCTTTGAGGGTTGGGGGGCTTATAAAACGGAGTTGACCACTTTCTTCCATAGGAAAAAGGTTTTCCTTTAAAAATGACGCTTTTTCACGATCGTTAGGTTCCGTGGCCCATTTCCAATGGTCTTCATTCGTCCAAAACTTGGCATTCTTGAAAGCAGGTTGATATCCCGTCCTATCCTTGTTCCACTGAATGCACCCTCCACAATGATCGAAGTGAAGATGGGTCATGAACACATCGGTAATATCGTTCCTATGAAAACCTAAGCGTTCCAAAGAACCGTCCAAGGAAAAATCTCCCCATAGGTTATAATAGCCAAAAAACTTATCGGATTGTTTATTTCCTAGTCCGGCATCGATCAGAATCAGACGGTCACCGTCTTCGATCAAGAGACTCCTGGCGGCAATATCAATAAGGTTATTGGAATCTGCCGGATTTGTTCGCGACCAAATTGTTTTGGGCACCACCCCGAACATGGCCCCACCATCCAACTTAAAATTACCAGTTTCTACCGGATATAATGTCATTTAATTCAGAGATAAAGTCCTGCAAAATAAGAAAACCATAAGGCATACACAGGATTGTTTTATGTTTTTTAACAGTTAGGGCATCCTATCTACCATGCGATAATAGTTTTTTAAACTGCTTTCCAAAATAGAGCATGGCCTTAATCTCCTTTACACTTAGCAGCCGTTCTTTTTTTAGAATAATCAAGGCGCTTCCGTTAGACTCAATATGATAGTAGGGATTACTTTCCAAGAAAAGAATCAGCTCGTCCGTAAACAGTTCTTGTATGGTTTCTGGATGCTCCCCACTTAAAAAGAATCTACTGTTAAAATCTGGATGGTTTTCCAAATCGATATCCTTAAAGCCCGCCGGATTGTAGATAAAGTCCAACAATCCTTCCTTATCCAAAGTAAAGACGGGGACGGTCTTTTTTAATTTTACGTATAGTAAGGTTGTTTTCACCACTTCCCGGGCAATAAATTCACCTTCGGTAAATTCCACATCAAAAAGCAGTGGCGATTTATCTTCGTTGGATAAGGCATTATAGAGGTAGGGTATTTTTCTTTTGCCAAAAAAGATAAAGTCTTTCAGGAATTTTGTTCGGCTGTTCTTTTGGGCGGTATAGGTCCATTTTAATTCTACCGCCATTTTTTTCAACAACACCTGTCTTGTGGTAAAATACTTCTCAATAGCTCCAATTTTCGACAGCGGCAGCACTTTTCTAATCGCAAAAGGATGCTTGGAATCTGTACCATGCTTGTCCAGCCCAATAATCTCTATACTTCCTTTTTTATTGGAAAAGGTGTCAGAATAGTTTTCCAAGCCCTCCATGACCGTATGGTCCACAAAATTGCAAAGCGAAAAATCCAGAATAACATTCTGATTTTCCGGAATGACATCCAATTTGTTCTTTAGCTTATAAAAATTTAAAAAACTACAGAAGTATTTTATGCTGATGTAGTAATTTCCCCCATCCTTCTCCTTGAACATCAGAATGTTCGGTTTTGACAGATGATTTAAAAACAATGAAATACTCTTGTTCAGAATAATGTGAATTATAAAAGTCACCAAAATACCTACGCTGATACCAGTGATGAGATTCGTAAAAAGCGTAGTCATCAAAGTGGCCATAAAAATGAGCACCTGTTCCTTACCGACTTTAGCTATTTTACTAAGGTTTTTTGGTGTTGCCAGCTTATAACCCGTATATACGAGAATCGCGGCCAAAGCCGCTAAAGGAATTCTACGCAGCTGATCTTGAAATAAAAGAACAAAAGCGACCAAAAACGCTGCGTGAAAGAAGTTGGAAGAACGGTTGGTGGCACCATTATTTACGTTAACGGAGCTTCTGGCGATAACGGTCACTACATTTAGCCCGCCTACCAGACCACTTAAGGATGTCGCCAAACCCAGCGCTTTAAGGTCTTTGTTTACATTGGACCTTCTGTTTAACGGGTCCAGTTTGTCCACCGCTTTGATGCTTAATAAGGATTCAATACTTGCAATTAGTGTAATGGCAAAGACGGCAACGATAAAGTTTGCCTGATTTATTATGGAAAAATCGGGAAAGGCTAAATTGGTGAGCACATTTTCTGGGATACTTACCAAAAATTGTGCCTCCATGGGGTAGGGTATATTTAACCAGGAAAACGAATAGCTGAATACTACGGATAAAATTAAAATCCACATGGGTGCCGGAATGAGATGAAAATATTTGTTGCGGATTTTGGAATAAAAAATCATTATTAGCAACCCAAGAACGCCAATTAATGCCGCAACAATTTCCT
>CAJQMW010000322.1 GCA_905479535.1 uncultured Maribacter sp.
ACAATCCGGCAACTGCTTACGTGGTAGTCATGCGCTATAAATCTATGGATTTGAACTCCTATATTTTTAAAACAACCGATTATGGTGCTACATGGACCAAAATCACCAATGGCATCACCGGAGAACACACCTTTACTCGGGTGGTAAGGGAAGACAGAAAGCAAAAAGGTCTACTCTATGCGGGTACCGAAACCGGATTGTTCATTTCATTGGACGATGGTTTAAATTGGCAGCCTTTCCAACTAAATCTTCCGGTTGTGCCTATCAATGACCTTACTATTCAGGACAATGATTTAGTGGCGGCAACGGCCGGACGTGCCTTTTGGATTTTAGATGACATTGCAACGATTCAGAATATTAGGGCTCCAAAAGAAAATGTGACCTTGTTCAAGCCCAAGGACACCTATTTATTTTTTGGAGGTTCTAGCGAAAAACCAATTCCTGGTTTGGGTTCCAACCCACCAAGTGGTGTTACGTTCGACTATTATCTGGAACGGAAGCTAGACAGTACGGAGCTTAAATTAGAAGTATTGCAGAATGGAAAAGTAATCCGTACGATTACCAACCAAAAACCAAAAGATTTTAAATCTTGGCCAGGAGGCCCGTCCAAGCCTCAAATCCTTCCTTCCAAAAAAGGATACAATAGATTTACTTGGAATTTTAGAAAAGACAATCTCCCAACGGTAGATAAAGTTTTTGTCTTAGGTGGCGATCAAGGTTCCAATATTGCTCCGGGCACCTATACCTTAAAGCTTACTACGGAGAATAATAGTTCAGAAACAAGGGTTACCATTTTACCTAATCCAAAAGTAAAGGGGACCATGGCAGATTATGAAGAACAGCAAGCAGTGCTGAACAGGATTGAAAATGCCGTTACGGAAATACACACCTCTGTCAATGCCATGCGCTCCGCTAAGGCACAGTTAAAGCAATATTCGGATTTGCTGAAGAATAATGATAAAGCAGAAGACCTTTTGAAAAAAGGAGATTCTTTGGTTAAGAGAATTACGAAATGGGAAGAGAATCTAATTCAACCCAAACAGAAAACCTTCCAGGATGTTATCAATTTCACCAATAGGCTCAACGCTCAATTAATGAATTTGAGGGGGTATGTAGATGTAGCGGAGCCCAAAGTAACCGCAGGTGCAAAACAGCGGCTTCAAGATCTTTTGGGACAATGGAACACCTTCAAAAGGGAGCACGATGCTATCATTAATACGGAAATGAAAGAATTCAATGACCTGTATGATGCGTTGGGCATACCCGCGATAATCATGACGAAAGAATAAGCTTTTTCAAATAAGGTATGGTATATGTCAGGTTTTATTACCGATAAATTGTTTGAAGGGCTGGATTATTCACAGCATAGGCTACCAAAAGGTGAATATGAAAATTGTGTTTTTAAAAACTGTGATTTTTCCAATGGATATCTGGACAATCAAAACTTCATGGAATGTAGGTTTTTGGATTGTAATTTGAGCAATACCAATATTGCCCATACGCAGTTCAACGATGTTCTTTTTGACCATTGTAAAATGATAGGCTTGAAATTTGAGGAATCCAATGATTTTTTGATGGATTTCACCTTTAAGGATTGCATGTTAAATCTTAGTTCCTTTGTTGGGCTTTCATTAAAAGGAAATCACTTCTTGGATTGTAAATTCATCGAGGTCGATTTCACGGAAACCGAGTTAACGAACGCCAAATTTGAAAAATGTGATTTGACGCGGGCTATTTTTCAAAACAGCGTTTTAGAGGGAGTGGATTTTTCGGCTGCGCTACATTTTGATATTGACCCAGAAAGAAACCGATTGAAAGGTGCGGTCTTTACCCTTAAAGAACTTCCAAATCTTTTAAAAAAGCATCAACTTAAAATTTTGGATTGATGTTGAACAAAGTTCATCACATTGCCATAATATGCTCGGACTATGAAAAGTCAAAATCGTTTTATACCCGTTTTTTGGGTTTATCCATCAAACGAGAAGTATATAGAAAAGAACGCAAATCCTACAAGCTAGATTTAACGCTAAATGGGGAATACATTTTAGAATTATTTTCCTTTCCCGACCCTCCGCCTAGAATCTCTAGACCAGAAGCCACCGGACTTAGACACCTTGCTTTTGAAGTTGATGATTTGGATGAAATTATTGGACGTTGCAAAACATTCCAAGTGGTAACAGAACCGGTTAGAGTGGATGAATTTACCCAAAAGCGCTTTACCTTCATCTCAGACCCTGATAATCTGCCAATTGAATTTTACGAAAAGTAGTATTGTCCGTTCGTAATCGGATAATTTGTAACTTGTTGCAAACACCAAACCAATGAAAAAACTACTCTTACTCTTTTTACTGACGGGGTTAGGGCTTCAAGGTCAAAATACGCTGTCTTTTACTGAGAAAACCGTTTCTCCAAAAGCTTCAATTTCCCAAATTGAATGGATAACGGGTCATTGGAAGGGTGAAGCCTTTGGTGGTACTACCGAAGAAATTTGGAGTCCGCCAGCTGCTGGGGTCATGATGTTCGTCTTTAGACTCATCGCTAAAGGAGAAATCAATTTTTACGAAATAGGTCATATCCGAGAGGTAGACAATACCTTAGTCTTTGAGCTAAAACATTTTGATAAAAACCTTAAAGGTTGGGAGGAAAAGGATGAAGTACAAAGTTTTCGGTTGATAAAAGAGGATGATAACCGACTCTATTTTGATGGGTTCACTTTTGAAAAGGTGGGTCCGAACGAAATCAATATTTATGGTCTGATCCATCAGAACGATGGTTCGGCAGAAGAAATAAAGTTCAACTACAAAAGGCAATAAATGAAGAAAAAATGTTTGGAATGCGGAGCTGAAATCATTGGTAGGGTAGATAAAAAATTCTGCAACGACTATTGCAGAAATGCTTATAACAATAAGGTAAATAAGGATAGTAAAAACCTGATGCGCAACATCAATAACCGCTTGCGTAAAAATTACCGGGTCTTGGATAGTTTTAAACTCACCGAAGGAAAGACCAGGACTACCAGAACACGGCTTTTGGACAAAGGTTTTGATTTTGACTTTATTACCAATCTATACACCACCAAAAAAGGAACGACTTATTATTTTGTGTACGATTTGGGCTATTTGCCCTTGGACAATGATTACTACATGATTGTGAAACGGGAATGAAAAGCCCCCTAGCCCCCAAAGGGGAAATTTTTACTCAAAGAAAAAATCCGCTACTCAGAAAACGTTTTTCACTTAAGCAATGATTAAAGCGTACCGAAATTTCAGGGGAAATTAGTAACCATCTGGCATACAAGTCATTAAGACTTCAATCTATATCATGTTTTTTACAGATAATAAGAAAAGAGGCTGTCTAAAAAGTCTGTGTTAGACGTCATTACGAACGAAGTGAAGTAATCTGTCATTTGATTACTAGCAATTTACAGATTGATTCGTGCCTCGCAATGACGTATTAGATATTTTTTTAGACAGCCTCTACTTTTTTAGAATTGAGTAAGAGCTCTACCCCTTCGGCAAAGTAAGAGCGGGCCTATTTCCAGTTATGCCCACTTAATTTTAAAGCGGCAACCACAATATCCTTTCGGCTTATCTGACCTACCAAAATATCGTTTTTCATAACGGGCAATCTTCTTCTATTGTGCTGAGCAAAAATACCGGCTGCATCGAAAATTGAAATATCATGCGGAATCGTCTCTACATTTTTCGTCATAAACTTCTCCACACTTTTATCAAGTATAGGCTGGTTAAAATAACGACTTTCGGAAATTTGCTTCATACAATCTGCTTCAGAAATAATCCCTACCAAAAAACCATTGCTATCCAAGACTGGTCCCCCAGAAATATGGTGCTTGGCAAATTTCTCCATCACTTCTAAAATAGACTGCTCCGGACTAAAAGTTATTAGCTTGGTCGTCATATAGTCAGAAACCAAAATTGGAGCTTTAAATTCCTTCTTTACCGTCTTTCGTATGCCCTGAAAACTCTTGATTCCCATAACTTTTTATTTAAATGTTGATTACTAAAGATAGAAAAAAATACTGGATATCTTAAAAAAACCCGATGTAAGGGAAATAGCCCTTAATATTTCATAATTTTAGACCACAACCTATACCAATGAAAAAAACGACCACCGTACTTACGCTGTTGCTTCTTGTACTAGCCATTTATTGGAGTTTTAGGGCGCTTATGCCCCAATATAATTCCGATATAAATGCTCCTCTAGATTCATTTGCTACGGATAGGGCCATGGCCCATGTTGAGAAGATATCCCAAGAACCTCATGGCGTTGGTTTTCCAGGGCATTCAAAAGTGCGTTCCTACATTATAGCGGAGCTAGAAAAACTGGGGCTTGAAACATCAGTACAGGAAGGATACACCGCCGGGGACTGGGCCAATTTGAGTAAGGCTTCCAATATTTTAGCCTGTATTAAAGGGAGGGAAGATGGAAAAGCATTACTGCTTTTATCGCATTATGATAGCAGTCCCCACTCCTCCTTTGGTGCCAGTGATGCCGGGAGCGGTGTTGCCACCATACTTGAAGGATTAAGGGCATTTCTGGCCAACGGGAAGCAGCCAAAAAATGATATTATTATCCTAATTACAGATGCGGAAGAGTTAGGCCTCAATGGTGCAGATCTGTTTGTAAAGGAGCATCCTTGGTCAAAAGAAGTAGGCCTGGTCCTCAACTTTGAAGCAAGGGGAAGTGGCGGTGCTTCCTATATGCTAATGGAGACCAACAGAGGGAACGCCAATTTGATCAAAGAATTCATAAAAGCGAATCCGGATTATCCCGTAGCCAACTCGTTAGCCTATAGCATTTACAAGATGCTACCTAATGATACCGACCTTACTGTATTTAGGGAAGATGCCGATATAGAGGGTTTTAACTTCGCCTTTATAGACGACCATTTTGATTATCATACGGCCATGGATACCGCTGATCGGTTAGATCGTAATACGCTGGCACATCAGGGAAGTTATCTCATGCCATTATTATATCATTTTAGCGAGGCCGATCTATCAAAAATGAAAAGTCTCAGCGATAATATTTACTTTAATATTCCTTTCTTTAAAATAGTTAGCTATCCGTTTGAATGGATTTGGCCTATGTTCGG
>CAJQMW010000323.1 GCA_905479535.1 uncultured Maribacter sp.
TTCTCTTTGAACTCACCTAATTTTTTTACCCTAACGAACCAAACCTTCCTAAGTAAAGGGATACAAAAGAAGATGAGCAGAGGTGCTATAAAAACAAGATTTTCATTGCCTATAAGCGGAGCTAAAATAGAGGTCAGGTAACCTCCCAATATACCACCCATAATTGCTCCAGAACCAATAAACCCGAACAGACGCTTGGCTTCCCTAACATTATAGACCAAGTTGGCCAATACCCAAAACTGCGATGCGGAAAGTACCGCATAGATGGCCACCCAGACATAAAAAAAATAAAGAACGAATATGTTGACGATATTCAAGGTCAATAAAACCCCAAGGCCTATTAATATAACAATTGAACTTATTAAAGTGGTTTCAATAACCTTGTTAAGGGCGTACTTAGAAACCGACCTTGAATAAAAAAAGGAACTTACAATTGCCGTAACGGCTACCAGCAAAAAGGCAAATGGAAGCTGTTCTACACCTAGTTCGGAGAGAAAAAGCGCATTGACCGTTGGTTTTATAATCAATAAAACCGCAATGGTCAAAAATATATAGGAGAGCATCCAAAGTGAAACCTTGAACTCGCCCTCCCTTATATCAAATATCCTTTTAAGTAAACTCTTGATCATCCGCCTTGCGGAACGTTTTATTATCCGTTACTAAAGTACAGGCTTTTTTAGGACTTTTTCGATGGGCTTCACTAAACTTCTAATAATTTGTTCGCCATTGGGATCATCTATCAATGCCACCAAAATATACCTACGGCCAGGGTCTTCTCCCCAAACCAATATAGAATCAGAATGATAGGTCCTCCAAGAACCGGATTTACGGAAAAGCCTAGCGTCCGGAGCTATCTGGTCCAATGTGTTTACGAATTTATGGTGTAATTCCGGGTCTTCCATAATGGCCAACATCTGTTTGGAACGTTCTTCATTAACCAGTTTACCGTTGGCAAGTAGGTAATAATACCTGCAGACTTGGGTTACAGAAGCCGCATGACTCAAGTTTTTCAATGGTTCCCTGTTGGTACTGCCGCCACCGCCATAACGTTTGCCTACCCAAAGGCCACCGCCATGGTCCTCATCATAGAATTCATATTTTGGGTCGGTCATTACCGCTTCCAATTTTTCATAGCCTATACGATCGATCATACGGGTAGATGCCGCGTTGTTAGATTTGCTGATCATTAAACGCATGTCTTTTTTTACTTCTTCGGATTCTTTTAGCTCACCTTTTTCAATGGCATCCATAGCGGCCAACAGAATAGCTATTTTGGGTAAACTAGCGGCGTACATCATATGGCCACCATTTACCCTAGCAAAACGGGGATTGTCGGCATCACTCAGATCTACGATGCCAACGGCCATTTTCTTTTGTGATATGAGTTTGCTCCAATCCGAACGTGCGGCCAGTTCAGATTCTAGATTACTCTGTAGTGAGCTATCTAAAAGTTTTCTTAGGGGCTTAATTTTCGAATTGTCTATTTGAATTGGCAAAGCATCCTGTGCCCAAATGGGGTTCATGAAAATTAATGAGGTAATAACTATAAAAAGGTTCGATTTCATTGGTTATAATATAGCTTTAGAATTAAGCGATAAAGGTATGCAAACCACTGATTGGTAGTTTGTTAAATTTATAGCTATACTTTTCATCGACAAACCCAATGCCGTGGCTCAAGCGAGTTATTTCTTTCAAAATAAATTGTTAAATTTTTCCTTCTACCTTTATAAAATAGTACCTATGCATCCAGTTTTATCAAAAGAATCTCCAAGGTTTAAAAAAGTGTAGCACCATAAAATTTACCGTATATTAAAGCGGAAAATAATTAATCCAGAATGAACCTTAAGGACGGGGTAAAAACAGCGGAAAATAAGGTCTCTTCAGAGGCTAGAAAACTTAGTGAATTTGTGCGGGACCCCTCTAAATCCATGGTGGATCGTTTAGAATGTTATGAAGACATCATTAGTTTAGAAGTGGGGGATACGGGACTTAGCAGGGCAAAGACCTTGGAACGTGAGTTCGATATGCGCCAACTTTATATAAAATATGAAGGGGATAATCCTACCGGAACCCAAAAGGACCGCATTGCCTTTGCACAACTTTACGATGCACTCAGAAGGGAATATAAAGTAGTGTCTCTAGCCACCTGTGGGAATTATGGGGTAGCTATGGCCTTGGCAGCTAATTTAGCTGGGATTGCATGTAAGGTATATATACCCGAATCCTATCATACGGATAGGATAGCGGAAATAGAAAAATTGAACGCCGAAATAATTAGATTGCCGGGCAGTTATGAAGATGTGGTAAGTGCCAGTACGGATCATGCCAATCAAAATGGGTGGTACGATGCAAATCCAGGAGGGGTGAATACGCCTTTACAAATATCCGCCTATGCTCAAATTGCTCAGGAAATCTACGAGGATTTAGGGGATGCGCCCAAATATTGTGCGGTTCCGGTTTCTAATGGAACCTTATTTGCTGGTATTTATCGGGGCTTCGTAAGTTTGTACAAGAGAGGTAAAACCTCTCGTGTTCCCAAAATGATTGCTGCTTCTTCGGCCTTTAAGAATCCTATCGTTCAGTCTTTTTTGCAGAATTTGGATTATTGCAAGGACCTGAACCCAGAAGCTATTAAAGAAACGAAATATAATGAGCCGCTTATCAACTGGCACAGTTTTGATGGGGAGGAGGCCTTATACGCATTGAGGGAGTCTGGTGGCAGCGCCTATAATATAAGCGATAAGAAACTGAGGGAAATGACGGCATTATTGGCTAAAAAAGAAGGTTTTAAAATACTTCCTGCCTCAACTGCTGGTCTTATTGGTCTGTTGGAGCTGGATGAAGCATTAAATCTTGAGCCCGATCGTTTTGTAGCGGTTTTAACAGCAAAAAATTAAAAAATACAGGATGAAAAAAGTTATAGATGGCAAAGCCCTTGTTTATTGTGAAGGGGCTTTTAATACCCCAAATGGAAAAACGGCCCATGGTTTGGTCAGGTTTACGGAACGCTATGAGATAGTTGGGGTTTTGGATGCCAAGTACCACGGCAAGGATGCCGGAGAAGTGCTGGATGGCAGACCGAACGGAATCCCGGTTTTTGAGGATTTTGAAACCGCCGTGGCCGAACTAAGCGCTTCGGATAACTTACCGAGTTATTTAGTAATAGGTCTTGCCCCAGATGGTGGACGTCTTCCGAAAGAAGCCAAGGGCACCATTAGAAAAGCTTTGAAGAAAGGATGGAACGTGGACAGTGGCCTACACGATTTTCTTACCAACGACGTGGACCTAATGGCAATAGCAAAAGATAATAATTGTCTGGTCCGTGACATTCGCAAAACTCCGGATAGGGACAAACTTCACTTTTTTACTGGGGAGATTGAAAAAGTAGATTGTTTAAAACTTGCCGTTTTGGGTACGGATTCGGCCCTAGGGAAAAGGACAACCGCTTGGTTGTTGGTGCATGCCTTTAGGGAGGCCGGAAAAAAGGCGGAAATGATTGGAACCGGACAGACGGGATGGATGCAGGGTGCCAAATACAGCATGGTCATGGACAGCTGCATCAATGATTTTGTCTCTGGTGAGATTGAACATGCAGTAGTTGGTGCCTATAAAAATGAAAACCCGGACGTCGTTGTTATAGAAGGGCAGGGGAGTTTGATGAATCCCGCATATCCTGGTGGTTTTGAAATTCTGGCAGCGGGTCGGCCGGATTACGTTATTTTACAACATGCGCCAACACGTTTAGAATATGATGGTTTTCCTGGATATAAAATGCATTCCCTGAGCGAGCAAATAAATGCGATACAAGTTATTTCTGGCAAGGAGGTAATTGCCATAACCGTTAATCATGAAGGAATGTCCAAAGATGAAATTCCCGAAGCCTGTAAACGAATAACCTTGGAGACCAAACTTCCGGCATTCGATGTATTGGAGCATGGGGCAAAAGAGCTGGTGGATTTGTTGATGGAAAAATTGAAATGAGAATCACTAAAATATCCTACGAGAGGCTCGATATAAAACTAGCGGTTCCTTATACTATTGCCTACGAAACTATAGCCAAAACCACCAATTTTATTCTTAAAATTGAAACCGATGGCAAATGGGTAGGATACGGCTGTGCAGCACCGGATAAAGTAGTGACCGGAGAATCTCCCGATGAGGTCGAAGAGGTAATCAAAAATGAAATCACGACTTACCTATTGGGAAAAGACCCATTCACTTATGCGAAGTTACTCACGGAGCTGAAGCAAATTTTGGGTAAAAAAGCCTCTTCGTTGGCCATGGTAGATTTGGCACTGTTCGATTTGATTTCTAAAAAAGCGGAGGTGCCGCTGTATAAATTTTTAGGTGGATATCAGAAAAGTATTGCCACTAGCATTACTATCGGAATTTTAAGTCTAGAGGAAACCTTAAAACATGCGAAGGAATATGTCGACCAAGGGTTTACCATTCTAAAAATAAAAGGTGGTAGTAATCTTGAAGCGGATGTAGAAAAAATGAAAAAGCTATATGAAATTCATCCTAAGGTTACTTGGCGTTTTGACGGTAACCAGGGCTATTCCGTAAAGGATTCCATTGCTTTTGTAAAGGCCACGGCCGCAATCGGTATTGAAATTTTTGAACAGCCTACTAAGATTGAAGCCGAAGAACGTCTGGGGCAAGTAACCAGTGAGGTGGCCATTCCCGTCATGGCGGACGAAAGTCTGAAAACCTTGACCGATGCTTTCCGATTGGCACAAAATGAACGGGTGGACATGATTAATATAAAGCTACAAAAGGTAGGTGGTATTATGGTGGGCATGCACATTAACTCCGTAGCCAAATCTGCCAATTTGGAAACTATGGTAGGTTGCATAGATGAATGTGGATTAGGGATAGCAGCAGGACTTCACTTTGCGTTGTCAAGGCCCAACATCGTTTATGCGGATTTGGACGGTCATTTAGAATTGATAGACGATCCCTATAAAGATATTTTCAATCTAAAAAACGGGGTTTTATATCCCACGGAAAAATATGGGCTGGGGGTCAATTGATTATGTTTTGGCTAACAATCTATCTCCTCGATTAAATTAGCTACCAAGGCTGTCCAACCTGTTTGGTGTGATGCCCCTAAACCACGACCATTTTCTGCATGAAAATATTCGTAGAAAAGGATATTATCTTTAAAGCTTTCATCTTTATAAATGTGATGATATAGCTCGTTATACGGTCTGTTCCCATTTTCATCTTTTTCAAAAATCTTAATGAGTCGCTTGCTCAACTCCGTGCTAATTTCCTTTAAATTCAATTTGTTTGTGCTTCCCGTCGGATATTCAAATTCCAGTTCGTTCCCGCAGTAACTATAATATTCCCGTAAGGCCTGAATGAATAAATAGTTCATGGGCATCCAAACAGGACCGCGCCAATTGGAGTTTCCTCCAAATAGCGAGACTGTGGATTCCGCAGGTTCGTAGTTAATGGAGTAATTAACACCTTCGATTTCTATTTCGTAAGGCTTTTCATGGATTTTGGATAAAGACCGGATCCCATAGGGACTCAAAAATTCATTTTCGTCCAATAGGCTTTTTACCAATAATTCAACCCTGTCCCTTGGGACGAGGGATAACAACAAATCTTCCCCCTCCGCAAATTCTTGGATTACCGTATATTTCAAATTTTTCGTTCGGTATTTTTTAAACCAAACTACACTGGCTTTAAATTTAGGAAGCTTTTCCAGAGTATCTTTTTTAATGGTCAGGACGGCGGCTAGGGATAACATGCCGGCAATGGACCTCACTTTTATGGTACCTGAACTACCATTCGGCAAAATAAGGCGATCATAGAAGAAACCTTCTTCATCGTCCCAAGTACCGCCGTGGTTGGCATCCATTTTGTTCAATGCTTCGGCAATGAAAATAAAATGACCAAAATACTTGGTCGCCATATCCTCGTAGGCATCGTCCTCCATGGCAATTTCCAAACTCATTTCAAGCATATTTAGGCAATAAAGGGCCATCCATGCCGTGCCGTCCACCTGTTCTAGAATTCCCCCACCCGGAACACCGTGACTACGGTCAAAGACAC
>CAJQMW010000324.1 GCA_905479535.1 uncultured Maribacter sp.
TTTTTTATCAAAATAGGGAATAAACCTTGCATCGTATTCAGACGATAGTATTCTTGGAAGCCACTCTTTTGCAATGCTTTCATCAATTTTCAAGGAAGGAATTACTGCAAAGGTCATGGTAATTGGGCAACTTGTACCTTCATCTGTTTGATGGCGTAAATACATTAGTGCAGCCCTTGCTGCATAGGCTCCTTTTTTAGAATTTGTCCAAGGTAAACTATGGCATTCATTACCGATTCCAAGAGTCATTAATTCATGGTAGGCTGAATGAAATTCTACAGCATCAATTCTGTTGCCGTACTTATCATGTGTTTTTAGAACGGGAGTGAAGGTGTTCGCTAAATTTCCAAGCTCGATTGTTTCAGCTTTTCCAAGTATTTCACCATAGGTTTCGAGTTTATTATTAAGCCAATCCCCATGATTTGCTTTCAGGGCGTTTTTTAGCGGCTTATCCCCAGAAAATAAATTATAATTTTCTAGTGTTGAAGCTTGATTGACAGATTCGTTAAAATTAAATTCTTTTTTCATTTGTTTTTCATTCGTTAAAAAATGATGAAGCAGATACGGTGTAATAATGTCGAACGTGTTTTATCGTCTTGTATGTCACCATCCACCTATCCGGACCAATTGCATGCAACAATAAAATAAATCCCCAGAAGACCACTTCCTCTCCCGCACCGAATATCGTCCACAAGGAATAGGAAAAAGCGAGAACTCCCAAACCAAGTACGGAAACCCAATTCGTAGTACCAGACTTTCTTTGCATCGTTATCAAAACATAGGTGGCAGCGGAAAACAAATACGGAATCGTAGCACTTTCCACGCCCATGTAAGCATACAATGTCATCGCCACAGTTATGGATAGCGCTCCAAAAGTGCTCTCATTACTTAAATTGAACGGAGAAAAATTATCAGGATCAAAAAATAAAAAACCACCGACTATGATCAACAGCAGTGGTACGAGTTTTAAGGCCGTTGTAATCAACTGCATTTTGCCCGATTCTTTTATCCCTTTTGAATTGACCCAAGTCAAAAACCATATGGCACCCAAACCCACCAACACGGCCAGCACCTTATTTTCCTCTAAAGCGGGAATAAAAACACTGAGCGCCTCGACGAATGCGATCGCTATTGCTGCATTGGCGACCCAAATCGAAATCCAATACCCCCATGCGACCAAAAAAGCAACAAAATCGCCAAAACCGACTTTAGAATAGCTATACGGCCCACCACTTTTATTGGGAACCATTAGGCTAAGATTACTAAAAACCTTTGCCAACAATAGTGCCCCGGCCGCCGAAAAGAACCATCCTAGAATACTAATTCCGCCATAGCTGGCAAGTGCCGAGGGCATTAAGAATATTCCTGCGCCGATCATGTTTCCTACCACCAAGGAAGTACTCATCCATAGGCCAATTTTTTTGGTTGGTTTGTTTACACTCATTGGCGGTGGTCTTTTATCCAAAAGAAATCCATATTTTAAATGTACAAAAAACTATCCCTGGTGATCCAAAATTTCTATATCGACCCTGATATAACCAAAGCGGAAACCTTACCAGCTTCCTTTTATAGAGATCCTGAAATTTTCGAAAATTTAAAACATCGCATTTTTTATAAAACATGGCAGTGGGTAGGTCATGAAAATCTAATCGAATCCACAAAGAAGACCTATCCTTTTGTATTGTTGGATGGATTCTTGACGGAACCGATGCTACTGACCAAGAATACTTTCGAAAATATCCATTGTCTGACCAATGTCTGTACACATCGGGGAAATTTGATTGTTGCCGAACCGGGACGGAACAAAAAATTGCCATGTGGATATCACGGAAGACGGTTCGCCTTAGATGGCAGTTTCGAACATATGCCCGAATTCAAAGAAACCGAAGACTTTCCAAGACCCTGCGATGATCTGCACCAATTTCCGCTGCAAAAATGGAGACCGTTTCTGTTCGCCGGACTTGATCCCACTTTTGATTTTCAGACCGTAATCGATGGTATGAACGAACGCATCGGTTTTCTTCCGTTGGAAGATTTCAAATTGGACGTTACCCGGGGTAAAGATTATTCTGTCAAAGCGCATTGGGCCCTTACTGCAATAATTATTTAGAGGGATTTCATATTCCTTTCGTACATGACGATCTTGATGCCGTTTTGGATTATGGCAAAAACGTGGCCGCTTACTACTACTGGGTATTTCCCAATATGATGTTCAATTTTTATCCTTGGGGCCTTTCCGTTAATATCGTACAACCTTTGAATATAGAAAGGACCAAAGTCTCTTTCGTTAGTTATGTCTGGGACAGGTCTAAATTGGATGAAGGTGCAGGATCGGTTTTGGACAAGGTAGAAATGGAAGACGAAGCTGTAGTTGAAGGTGTACAAAAAGGGGTTCGTTCACGGTTCTACAAAGCCGGAAGATTTTCCCCTACCCATGAAAAGGGCGTACATCACTTTCACAGACTTTTGGCCGCATTTCTTAATCGCGAATAACACGAATCGTTTTCAAGCGTTATCCTTAAAAAATATAACAAGAGTTGAACCCCATGTTATATTTCATTTATACCTTTGATAAAAATTTGTTGCAATGAAGCCTGATTTATTTGAAGCTCCTGATTATTATAACCTGGATGATTTGTTCTCCGAAGAACATTTATTGGTCCGTGATGCGGCCCGTCAATGGGTGAAACGGGACATTTCCCCTATTATCGAAGAATATGCGCAAAAAGCGGAATTTCCCAAACAAATTATTGGGGGCCTTGCAGAAATAGGGGCTTTTGGACCATATATTCCCGTGGAATACGGTGGGGCGGGATTGGACCAAATTAGTTATGGATTGATTATGCAGGAAATTGAGCGTGGCGATAGTGGGGTGCGCTCCACGGCATCCGTACAATCTTCATTGGTAATGTATCCCATTTACACTTACGGCACCGAAGAGCAACGCAAAAAATATTTGCCCAAACTGGCGACGGGAGAAATGATGGGATGTTTTGGCCTAACAGAGCCAAATCACGGATCAAATCCTAGTGGCATGGAGACCAAATACAAGGATATGGGCGACCATTACCTATTAAACGGTGCAAAACTTTGGATTTCAAACTCCCCATTTGCAGACATTGCGGTCGTATGGGCCAAAAATGAGGAGGGGCGTATTCATGGTTTGATCGTGGAACGGGGCATGGAAGGGTTTTCAACGCCTGAAACCCATAATAAATGGTCGTTGCGCGCTTCGGCTACCGGTGAACTTATTTTTGACAACGTAAAAGTTCCTAAAGAAAACCTGTTACCCAATAAAACAGGATTGGGCGCACCGTTGGGTTGTTTGGATTCTGCACGCTACGGTATAGCATGGGGTGCCATTGGCGCAGCTATGGATTGTTATGATACAGCTTTAAGGTACGCAAAAGAAAGAGTGCAGTTTGGGAAACCTATAGCAGCTACCCAACTGCAGCAAAAGAAACTGGCGGAAATGATTACGGAAATCACCAAGGCACAGCTATTGGCATTTCGTCTGGGTCAATTGAAGAACGAAGGTAAAGCGACCACCGCACAAATTTCCATGGCAAAACGTAATAATGTTGACATGGCCATTAAAATTGCCAGAGAGGCAAGACAGGTTTTGGGCGGTATGGGTATAACCGGGGAGTATAGCATTATGCGCCATATGATGAACTTGGAAAGCGTGATTACCTATGAAGGAACCCACGATATTCATTTATTGATTACGGGGGCCGATATAACCGGGCACCAAGCTTTTAAATAAAACATTTCCGGATAAACCCACGAGGAATTGGAAAGAAATCCATAATTGATTTTGACGCCATCGTCAGAACCTTTGAATCTCTATTATAGAATAAATAACCTTTTCCTTAGATTAACTTAATATCCCCCAAAAGTAGACGCAGTACTTTTGCACCGTTCGCAATGAGCGCACGTTCTTAATTTTGAGTTAGTTAGTCTAAGCCGGCAGGAGTGTCGGTTTTTTTATTGGTCTTAGCTATAGTTAAAACTATGCACTTTAGTGCATTTCGCTTTCGCTTCTAAAAACCTTTCAAGTAAACAGTTGGCAATTGTAGTGGGCAGTAAACGATAACTGCCCACTGCAACTGCGTACTAATGGAAACTTTTACTTAAAATGAATTTCATTCGTTAGTAAAAAACCTATGGCACTTTAGTCCATAGTGGTTTAGTTGACAAGTGAGAAATCACTTTTTCCATATTTTCTTTACCCATTGCGCATTTTGAATGTAAATTGAATCAGTATGTCAGTTCGAGTGATTTTGAGGCATGAAAAATAGTATCGAGAACCTTTTTAACAACTAAAATTCTTATTCTCGATATAAATTTCACTTATTTTAATCGTAAAATCCACTCGAACTGACAGAATTTTATCAAAATGTACAACGGTTTTTTTATTTAGTGAATATGTATTTCAACGACATGAGTTTAGTCGCTAAAAGGTTTATCGCTATTTTTGGGGATGACCGACTAATACAAAATACTTTATGAGATATTTTTTAGTGATAGCGATTATTCTACTACAATTTTCATGTAAAAGTGAAACGAACAAAACCCTTGAGAAACCTGAACAAATATCTCAAGCGGATACCTCGGCCATTGTACAAATTGATGACGCACTTGGCCCCTTATTTAAAGAGGTTCAGTTGTCTCAAGTTTTTGAGGACGGGAAGACCTTTGTGGACTGTGTGGCCAAATATCCTTATGATTCCATTGTAGTGAAGTATGAACGACAAAAGGAACTCCCTGACTTTGATCTGGAAAGTTTCATCTATGCTAATTTTGAAGTTCCCACACTTATTTCATCGGATTTTAAGTCGGATCCGAGCAGAACTGCAAAAGAACATGTGAACGCTTTATGGCCGGTATTGACTAGAGCAGCGGACTCAGTTCAATCGGGTAGTACGTTGCTACCGTTACCACATTCATATGTCGTGCCTGGAGGTCGTTTTCGTGAAGTTTATTATTGGGACAGCTATTTTACCATGCTGGGACTGATGGAAAGTGGCGAGTTTGAACTGGTCGAAAATATACTGGATAACTTCAAACATTTGATCGAAACCGTTGGCCATATCCCTAATGGAAATAGAAGCTATTATATTACGAGGTCACAGCCTCCGTTCTTTGCCCAAATGGTGGCCCTATTCGCACAAGAAAAAGGAGATAAAGTTTATGAGGACTATAAGAACGCGTTGCAAATGGAATATGAGTTTTGGATGAATGGTGCCGCGCAGGAAGATACGGCTGTGAATCATACGGTGAAACTGCCCATCGGTGTCTTGAACAGATATTACGACCAAGGCGACTCACCTCGACAAGAATCATATCGTGAAGATTATCTTCAGGTTCAAGAGACCAACGGTGGTGAAAAAATGTACCGGGATTTGAGGTCTGGCGCGGAATCCGGATGGGATTACTCTACAAGATGGTTTTCCGATGGTGAATCGATAAAGACGATAGAGACAACTGATATTTTGCCCGTGGATTTGAACGCGTTACTGTATGGTCTTGAAGAAATTCTCCTTTCAGCCTTTTCATCGGACAAGGCCTTTTCCCAACAACTGAAATCCAGTATGGAAATAAGAAAGGAATTTTTAAATAAGTATAGTTGGAACGATGAAGATGGAGTATACGAAGATTATAATTTTGTTGATTCTAAGAGAACTGGTGTAAAATCTTTGGCAATGGTCTATCCCTTATTTTTTAAAATGGTTAATCAAAATGAAGCTGATAAGGTGGCCGATTATCTGGAAAAGAACTTTTTGAAACCGGGAGGCCTACCGGCGACCCTGAACCATTCGGGACAGCAATGGGATGCTCCTAATGGTTGGGCACCCTTACAGTGGATGGCCGTAAAGGGCCTCGAAAATTACGGACATTCAAAACTGGCAACTACCATTGCCGAAAGATGGGTGGCGCTTAACGAAAAGGTATATAATAACACGGGTAAGTTTGTTGAAAAGTACAACGTGGAGGACATGGGTCTTGAAGCTGGCGGAGGAGAATACCCAGTTCAGGATGGTTTCGGGTGGAGCAATGGGGTTTACCTTGCCATGAAAGCTTATTTGGAGGATAAATAGTTTTTATGGTTTTACCAACCTGACTTTAATAGACTTACTAATGGGGGTCTTGCTCCGCTCCGCAAAATGATTATAGGGTACAATGACGTTGGTTTCAGGGAAGTAGGACGCTAAATTTCCCGTTGGAATATTATAGGGCACGATTTTAAACTTATTTGCGGTTCTTGTGATTCCATCGTAAGTACTCGTAATATCAACAACATCTAGTTTATCGAAACCTCGGGCTTTCATATCGAGTGGATTCATAAAAATTACTCTTCTGGCATTATAAACTCCGCGATAACGGTCGTTCAACCCATAAATGGTGGTGTTGAATTGGTCGTGCGACCGAATGGTCATCAACATATATTCGTCCTTTTTTAGATTATGGTCGGGTAATCTGTTGATGGTCAATTGTGCCTTACCGTTGGGCAGCATGCTAAAATCGAGCTCACGCACATTATTGGGCAAATAATAACCCGAACCCTTTGAGCGTTCCTTAGTATTTTTGAAGCCTTTGGCCACTTGGTCTATTTGCGATCGGATTAGCTCATAATCGGTCCCAAGGGCTTTCCAGTCCATGGCATGATTATCTCCAAAGTATGCCTGCCCCATATTGGCAATGATTTCGGGTTCGCTCATAACGGTCGATGCCGCAGGTTTCAATAAACCTTTGGATTGCGTGATCCGACCCATACTATTTTCAACCGTAAAATGACGCAACCTTCCATTTTTCAGATCTTTTTCCGAGCGTCCGATAGTGGGGAGAATCAATGCGGTTTTACCTGTAATTAGATGAGTGCGATTTAATTTGGTGCTAATTTGAACTGTTAAATCGCAATTTTGGATTCCTTTTGTGGTGTATTCCGTGTCGGAAGCAGCCATGAGAAAATTACCTCCAAGGCACATAAATATCTTCGCTTTCCCCTCGTACATGGCTTTCATGGATCCTACTACATCCACTCCCTCATGGTCGGGCGGCGTAAAGCCTAAATACTTCTCAATACGTTCGTTCATCTCCTTGTCCACAAAATGCTGAATGCCCACGCTACGGTCCCCTTGTACATTACTATGGCCACGAACGGGGCAAGTGCCAGCATTAGGTTTTCCGATAGCTCCTTTCAGAAGCAAAAGGTTTACGAACTCTCGTATATTTTCCACCCCATTTTTATGCTGCGTAAGCCCCATGGCCCAACAGACGATGATTTTTGAATTGTTGGCCAACAGTTCAACGGTCTTATCAACTTTATCTTCGGATACTCCCGAAAGTCGAAGCAAATCGTTAGCGTCGTAGTTTTTTAAATCGGCGAGAAGTGCCTCGTAACCTTCGGTATAGGTGCTAATAAAATCATGGTCAAAAATAGTATTAGCGACTTCATCCAATGCGACCAATTTCTTTAAAATCAGTTTCATCAAGGGGATGTCCTGATTAATATTGACCGGTAAATGAATATCCGCCATATCTTCTCCAGATCCCAGCCAACCCTTAACCTTCTGTGGATTTTTAAAATTGACCAATCCCGATTCTTCTAATGGATTAATGCTAATTACCTTACCTCCGTTCTGCTTGCATTTTTCAAGTGCCGAAAGCATTCTAGGATGGTTTGTACCTGGATTTTGGCCGGCAATAATAATGACTTCGGCTTCGTAGAGATCCTCAAGTGTTGTGGAGCCTTTGCCAATACCCAAGGTTTCACCGAGCGCAACACCACTGCTTTCGTGACACATGTTGGAACAATCGGGAAGGTTGTTCGTGCCCAAGGCACGTGCGAACATTCCGTATAAAAAAGCCGCTTCGTTGCTAGACCTACCTGATGTATAAAAAATAGCCTCATCAGGATTATTTAGTTTTTTTAGCTCGGAGGCGATTAGATCAAAAGATGCTTCCCAAGAAATGGGCTCATAATGGACATTGCCGGGTTTTAAGACCATGGGTTCTATCAAACGGCCAAACTTGTTGAGTTGAAAATCGTTTAATCGCGATAACTCCTCAACGGAATTTTTTTGAAAGAAATCTGCTCCTATATGGCTAGTAGTGGCTTCATCCCCAAGGGCTTTTGCTCCATTTTCACAATACTCCGCAACGGGAGAAGGATGTTCTGGGTCTGGCCATGCGCAACTGGGGCAGTCAAATCCATCTTTTTGGTTCATATCCAATAAAGCCCGCATAGAACGCAGGACACCCATTTCCTTAAAAGTGTGCTTTAATGCCTCACGTACTCCCAAATAACCCGCGGCATGCGTTATGGGTTCCTTCAATTCAATATCAAGGAAA
>CAJQMW010000325.1 GCA_905479535.1 uncultured Maribacter sp.
AAACCTAAAAACGCAACAAGGTATACTACGATGATAATATAATCGAAATAGTTCATAACCTTAGTTTTAAATTAGCTTTAATTTCCTTGAACCACTCATCTTTTATACTTCCAAAAAGTAGAGCGTCGGCTCTACCGGGCCTCTTAATACCCGGGAAAAGATTTCTTATCCTTCCCTCCTGCTTTAAACCTATACTTCTCATTGCAGCGATACTTATCGTATTTTCCTCATGGGCTCCCAAACCAATTCTTTCAAAACCCATTTCTTCGAATGCAAATTGAAATAAGAGGTATTTACAATTTTTATTCACTCCCCTACCTCTAAAATCTTCACCTAGCCAGCTGTAGCCCAGCCTAACCGAACTGCCGTCCTCGGAGAAATCAAAAAATCGGGTACTACCAACATACCGCTTACTTTGTTGGTGTAAAATTGCAAAAGGATAGGCCTGCCTTGCTTCTCTTTGGGCTATGGCGTCATCCATATATTCTTTTATACGCCCTTCACCGTTTGATTTTCCCAAAAAATAGGTCCATATTCCTTCATCTTGCCCAACAACCTCTAAATCATTAAAGTGCTCTTGTTTGAGTGGTTCTAATATTACAATATCATTTTCTAAAACATATTCCTTGTTAAAGTCAAATCCCATCGTTTCAATCAAGATTTATCCATCAAAAAATCTATCGTAAGCGCAGCACTCCAAGAGAAATTGTCCCCTCCATAACCGCTTTTTACACTGTCCGGGTTTACCTTTCTAGAATCAAAATATTCGAAGAATCCATTCTTTTCTATGAGTTCTATGGAATCTGCTTTCAATCTATCCGCCAGTTCTGTATATCCATGTTTCTTGAGACCTTGGTACAATATCCAATTCATGTTTATCCATACGGGTCCACGCCAATATTTTCTTGGATCAAATCTTTTATGTGTGGGGTCAAAAGAGGCACATAGGTATCTCCCTTCGTCTCCAAATTTTTTAATCATTGTCTCTGTCAGAATTTCCAGTCTTTCCTTGCTTGGAGCATTGGAATATAATGGAGTAAAAGAAGAAGAGGACAGAAAGGGAACCTGTTTATTACCCCTAAGGTCAAAATGAACGTAAGCTCCAAGTTCTTTGTTGAACAATTTGTTATTCAAACCCTTAATACTTTTTTGCTGCTGGCGTTGTAAATAATCTACTTTTTCTTGATTGTCACCTATAATTTTGTATAACTTAATCAAGGCTTCATTGGAGCGAATCAACATTGTATTAAAAAGTGGGTCCAATACTAGAAATGGAGAAAGTTCCGCAATCTTACCATCATCATAATTATGTTGTTTTGCGATATCGATGATGTATAAATAATGATCATATTCCCGCTTTGATGGCCGCTGAGCAGGATCAACATGAGAAGTATCCCTTCTCTCAAAAGTATATTCCGGCGGGTTCATTGTGGCCCAAATGTCATCCCAAATCGGTGAATTATCTGTGCCCGATTCCCAATTATGATAAATGTAGACCAACCCTTCATCATTCAAATCCCGGTTTTCATAAAAATAGAGGTGGTTCTCATAAACCTTATCAATCTGTGTTTTAACGAACTTCAACAAATCATCCTTGTCCTCCGCTATCTCGTAAAGCCTCTCCAACACAAATCCCGTCACCGGAGGTTGGGTCATTCCCGAAGAACGATATTTTCTTGATGATTTTGGGTGAAGGTGGGATTCATGAAAATCAGGTCCGGGAAAATACGTGTCACTTTCTGTATGAAATATGATGTGAGGTATGAAACCATTTTCCCATTGGGTATCCAAGAGCGTTTCGATTTCTCTTTTTGCCTTGGCCATATTATAATGTGCAAAACCCAAGGCTATGAAGCCGGAATCCCATTTCCATTGAAAAGGATACAAACCTTTGCTGGGAATGGTAAAACCGCCCTCTTGGAAGTTTGCATCCAATACTTTCTTGGCCTTCGCTATCAATTTATTGTTCATATAGTGATTTAATAAGGACACATTGGTGGTTAAGCACCGTCAATGTGTCCAAGAATTAAACTAACTTAAACTAACTAAACTCGTTTTTAGAAATTAAAGGTCGCCGTTAAAAAGAACCTTCTTGGCAAAATTGGTCTGCCGACAAAAAATTCGGATTCGGTCTGCCCAGCGGAACCTGCCCTTGGATTACCTTCGGTTATACCAGAACTATCAAAAAGGTTGAAAACCGAGAACCCTAAACGTACGGATTGGTTGTTGTCTAGTTTGGCAAAAGTATACCCAGCACCCAATCTTGCAATGGTAATGGCATCCAACTCAATATTATTTGTGTCATCCGTAAATTTCTTACCTGTATAGTTGAAACCAAAATTAGCGTCGAACGAGGAATTATCATAGTACAATCCCAATGCTCCCAGCAAATTTGGCTGTCTTGCCAACTCATTACCAACATTGGCTTCTGTTGACGAACCGTTAACCAAATCAAATTCTATGTTCTTGGTAATCTCGTGCGCTTGGTAGGTAGCTGTACCTCTCAGGTTTAAATATTGAGCCAAGGAATAATCCCACGTTGCTTCCAAACCAATGGTCCTGGTATTCTGCTCTGCACGTGTTTCGTCTATCAATTCACCGCCAACAATGGCTTGCCGTACAGAAACACGATCGGTAAGACCTACGTAGTAACCCGCAACAGAACCTGAAAACCTTTCATTACCGAATTTTGCACCTGCCTCAAACTGAATAATATTTTCAGGATCGTATACGCTATTCTCAATACCCGGTATCGGTGCGAATCCTCTTAATTGTGGAAAGAAATAACCTTTTGAAAAGTTGGCGTAGAGGTTCGTGGTTTCTGTCAGTTCATAAAGACCTGCTAGTGAAACTGCCCATGCGTTTGCACTTACTTCTGTTCGTAGGAAGGTTCCATCTGCAGATTGAACATCGCTCAATTCGGTAGTTAGATCAGGATTGTCGTACACGGTCTCGGAGGAAATGCCACCCCGGTTGTTTTGACCGTCCGTGCTCTCCCATCTAAAACCGACATCAAAACGCCATCTATCGAAAATCATCTCATCGGTTAGGTAAAACGCAACCCTATTTTGAGATAGAAAATTATTGGCCGTTTGCCCAATACGGTTGTAAAGTCCACCTTGCGAATAAATAACATTGTTTCCATCGGCATCCGTATAACTAAGGTTTACGAGACGTGGGTCGTTGTTAAACTCCGTCAAAACCCTGTATTGATAGTTCACATCTTCCGCCTCTGTGCGGGCTATGAACGAACCTAATGTAACGTTGTGGCTTCCACCATTTGAGGTACTGATTGTTTTTGTCAAATTTATTTCTCCGGAATAATCGGTCATTGGCCTTAGGCGGTCTACATGCAAGTTATCGATAACCAAATCAGATCCATTGACCTGACCTCCCGAACCACTTTGATAAGCTGCTGAATACCCTTGATTACCAGGAGCGATACTCTCCACATAATTATCTATGGTTATCGGGTTTCCATTGTCCCCGTTACCACCCACGTACAATGCAAAGTTATGTTTATAGTTTGCATATCTTACTTTT
>CAJQMW010000326.1 GCA_905479535.1 uncultured Maribacter sp.
ATCCGTAAACCCTGTTGTAGTTAGGGTCTCAAAGCGGTATGGTCCTGGCTGAATACCTACTTTTCCCCAGGAGGCACGTAACTTACCAAAAAAAGCATCGTTATCTTCATTTCCGAATAGGTCGCTAAATTGCCAAGCCAGATCTACCGAAGGATAAAAGAAGGATCCATCAATAGTTGATGATGCCTCAACAGAAGCAGACGTATTTATAAACAGTTGGTCAAACAGGCTAAGGTTTAATAGTCCATAACCTCTATTTGTACGAATTTGATTTATATTTCGGTTCCAAGTAGTTGCTGCATCATCAGGATTAAGATCTGTGACTGCTTGCCTTGAATCCACAATAAACGGTGTTAGCCTATTGGAGTTAGTGGTTCTCTTTCTATTGTTAAAATTAAATCCAAAAGTGGTATTCAAATCAATATCTGTTGTTAGGGTATGCTTTGTCTTCATTAAAAAGTCAAGGTTGTATTCCTTACTAGTAGTTACTGCTGATCTATAATCTCCGAACCTAGAACCCCCAGACGTGTTTACCGGAAGAAACTGTTCTCTCCCATCTGAATAAAAGTCGAGACCGCCCCGTAGTGTAAAATCCAACCAATTTAATGCTCTAATATTAATTTCTGGAGCTACTAAAAAACGATCCACCCTGCTTGTGTTGCGTTGCTCATAAATTGTCCACAAAGGATTGTTGTAGCCGGCATTTGCCGAAGCACCCAATTGGTTTCTGTATGACCTTTGCCTATTAGGAAATACATCGCCGTTATTATTAACATAATTCCCTATATAGTCTGAAATATCAAAATCAGCAGGATTTCTCAGTAAGCCTATATAAAGTCCTGTTATGCTACCACCCCCTCTTACTCTATTGGATTTGGTGAAGGTATAAGCTACATTATTCCTAAAGTCGAGCCAATCCGTTAAATTAACTTTGGTGTTAAGTCTAATATTTTGGCGATTATAATCGGCATTTCTAACAATACCGTCTTGTTCTAAAATTCCATAACTAAAAAAATAGGAAGCTTTTTGTCCTCCTCCTGAAACTGAAAAATCATGTTGTTGGTAAGTACCATTTCTAAAAACGGCGTCAAAATTTTTATCAATAAATGTTTCTCTTGAGTTTTTAGTAGTTACAGGATAAAATATGTTTCCTGATTCAGAGGCAAAGTATTGTCCGGTTGTATCAAATTCATCTTCTCCGCCTGCTCTATCTGCTATTCTATCGCCCCAAGATTCCGTTCTATTTATTGCTCTAACACCGCCTCTTCCTTGGCCAAACTTATCCTGCAGAGGAACTCTTACCGAAATATCGTCAATAGAATACGTTGAGCTGTAAGTAAAAGTAGGCGCTCTATTAAAATCGCCTCCTTTGGTTGTAATAAGAATAACCCCATTGGCAGCCCTTGAGCCCCAAAGTGCAGCAGCTGATGCGCCTTTTAAAATTTGAACATTCTTAATGTCATTTTGGTTAATGTCATTCAATCTTGACTGTTGTGTAACACTGGTACTTCCGCCCACACCATCATCATCAAATGATTCATTGCTAATTGGTATGCCATCTACAATAATGAGTGGATTACTGTCGCCTTCTATAGAATTAACTCCTCTAATTTGAATATTGGCACCAGCACCAGGGTCTCCATTTTGTCTTACAATACGGAGGCCGGAGGCTTTACCGGACAGACTGTTAATTAGTCCAGTTTCACCAGATTGTACTATTTCTTGGGGTTTTATAATGGAACTGGTAGAGCCTGTTTCATCTCTCGATTGTTTTGTTCCAATGGCCGTTAGTATCACCTCGTCTAATTGGCTAGCATTGGCGGCCATTTTAAAACTTATATCCTTATCATCACCTATAGTAACTTCGATTGTTTTGAAACCCATATAGGAGAATTCAAGAACATCTCCTTTATTAGCCTTAACACTATATTTTCCGTCAAAATTAGTAGTTACACCTTTTCTAGTCCCTTTGATGATAATAGTTACCCCGGCTAAGGGTACATTATTTTCATCAGTTATAACTCCCGTAATTTGCTGCTGTAGCTGCAAGCTATTATCATCAGGGGTTTTCTCTAAAATAATCGTGTTTTTATCAGACAGGCTAAAGTTGAAATCTCCATAATTAAGGCTTCGTTCGAGAAGCTTATTGGCCTTTATTATTCCTTTTTTAAGATGCACTTTTGGTGCATTTTTAAATAAATCTTCTTGATAGATAAAGGTGTAATCGGTTTGGTTTCGTATCAAGTCAAAAACTTCATCGACAGTCACAGTTTTATCATTGTCTATTACAATTTTCGTGTTTTGCGATAATATATCATTTGACGAAAAGCTAAAAATTGTAGTACAGAACAAGAAAATAAAAGTTCTCATGATGGTGGTTAAGAGTTTTTTTCCATGACAGAAAAGAACTTTGGTTAATTTAATTTTCATAAATTTGTGAATTAGTTAATTAGACAATTAATTGACATTGAAAAAGGGAGGAATAGTGGTACTTTGAACGGTGTAAACTTGACTCCCTTTTATTTTAAAATGATTGTATTTTTATGTATCTCATAGGCATTAATAAAATTAGTGTTTTTTATGGTTAATAGAATATCTTCGATATTTTGCTTTTTACTTAAAACGCCAATAAATTTAACATTTTCAAGATCTTTGTTTAAAAAAACAACTTCGGTGTCATACCATCGAGACAATACTTTCATAATATCTTTTAATGATTTGCTTTTAAAACTAAAGATCCCATTTTTCCATGAGATTTCATCATAAACGTCTATAGAAATGACAGATATGCTTTTATTGTTAAGATGCACTATGGATTGTTGATTTGGTTTTAATGTTTCTTTCTCAACACCAATATCTAAAACCACTTTACCTTCAACCAATGTGGTGTATATGCTATTTTCGTCTGAATATGCCTTGATATTGAATTCTGTTCCCAATACTTCAACTTCTTGCATTTTTGTAAGAACTTTAAATATTGCCCCATTGTGTTCAGTGCTTGGGGAAACATCAAAATAGGCCTCGCCATATACAAGTTCTACCTGACGGCTTTCTCCGTTAATAAATGCCACGGGGTATTTTAATTGGCTTTCTGAATTAAGCCATACTTCTGTGCCGTCGGATAATATAATATGAAATTGACCTCCTCTTGGAATCGTTAAATAATTGTATGTTATTTCTGGTTTTGTCGTTGATGCCTCCTCATAAATTATCTCTTCACCGTTACTCGACAAATTATTTGCAACATACTTTTGCCCTTTTTCCAAAGCAACTTCTGAACCATCGGAAAGAGTTAAAGTGGCTTTATCTGTACCGGTTTGGATGTTGTTATTTACGATGATTGGGGTATTGTTATTGTCGTATATAGGGCTTTTAAAGAAATTGTCCCTTAAAAAATAACCCGATGCCAAAATACCCACAACCACCGCAGCAGCAGTATATTTAAACCATGCTTTTCTGCGTAGTGGTATTGGTTTACTTGGTTCTTTGAAATCTTGCTTTTTAGCAGCAGCAGCAAGTTGTAAAGGTTCTTTAAGTTTTACTAGTATAGTATTCCAAGCTTTATCACTATCTAAGTTTTCGGCAAGTCCTATGCGTCTTGATTTTTTATAAAAGTGTAGGTAGTTGGCAAACATTTGCTTGTTTTCAACACTTTCATTTAACCATTGTTGTAAATCGTTAAATTGTTTTTTACTTATTTCATTGGTAGTATAGGCCGAAATAAGTTTTAAAATATGGGCGTTCATTTTATGCATTATTAATCTCTTATACTATATATATAACAAAAGATCAAAAATGGGTGACAAGAAATTTGATTTTTTTTAAATAAGAAGCAACATTATGATTACATCTAGTGAACCACGAAGCTTCTTTAAGGCTCTTGAATAATGTGTTTTTACCGTATTTACTGAAATACCAAATTGCTTTGCCACTTCCTTGTACTTTAAATTTTCAAGTACAATCGCTTTAAAAACTTCTTTGCTTTTCTCGGGTAAGGCCTCGACTTCTTTTAATAATTTCTTTTTTTTCTCCTCAATACTCACCATATCAACATTTTCAACTTCCATTAAATTATTAATTTGATCTTCAATTTCTTCGAAATGATATTTCGATTTCTTTTTAACCGCCTGTAGCGTGTTATTCTTTACAGACTTAAAAAGGTAGGGGCTAATAGCTCCTTCAAATTTCATATATATTTTTTCGTCCCAAAGTTTTACAAATAGATCTTGTACAATGTCTTCGGACAATTGAAAAGAGTCACAATATTTTAAAGCGTAGATACTTAATGGTATATAATACAAATCAAACAATTCTTTATAAGCATCAGGATCTCCACTTTTAAGTTTCGTAAGGATTATTAAGTCTTTTGAATTCATCTGTTAAAATAAACAATAAGAAATGTTTGCCAGTAATATTATGCTAATATAGTTTAATTTGACAAATGACATTGCGAATCTAAAAGCAGTGACGAATGTATTTAGAGCTATGTAAAACGCTAGTTTCTTTTTTATAAATACCACAGGCTTTTGCTATTTATTTTAAACAACTATTTGTTTTTTGATTAGAACAAAGTGTTAGTAATGCTAATGAATTGGTGTTTTCAGAAATAGCCTTATCCTCTTTAACGATATCTAACGCTTTAGGTAAAAGAGTAATTTTAACTATTTTCTTTGTTTTTTCTCGTTTGGTGAATATCCAACAATTATAATCTTGCCTTTTGGTGACTTGATTTGTAGTAAGTTCTTTTACATCTTAATAAGACAGACCAATATAACAAGCAAATTTTTGTGGATTATAAATGTCTTTGTAGCCATTAGTTTTGACCCACATATTCCAAGATACTATTTCCCCAACTCCAAGAGCAGATGTAGCAATTCGATGATTATTATTCAATATCTGGTCTTGTGTAATAATGGTATTTATCATTTTTTTATAAGTACATGACAAAAATTAATTTTGAGAAATAAACTACTTGCCATTTTCAGGACATTAAAGGTCTCACAGTCCACGATAGCTATCGGGATTGAAAACCTCTGAGTTCTACGTAACTAAAAATTCGTAATATGCTATATCTGTGTGGTTTATAG
>CAJQMW010000327.1 GCA_905479535.1 uncultured Maribacter sp.
GATATTCCAAGGCTTCGAACGGATTGGTGAACGAAGCCGATACATGTATTTCCTCGCTGAAATTCGTAAGCTCCCAAGACAGGCTCTGTAGCGCTTTAATTTCATCATCAACAATAACAGCTTCTAACATAAGGCATAGGAATAAAACAGGAAGTTAATTAAAAAATGGACTTTATAATCTTTTGAACACAAATTTTGTATCAATGGATGTTAATTACGTATAAGCGGTAAATAAACCGACAAGAGCTACGGAAAAAGGTAATTTCTAAACGATTGGAAAGAAAAGGATTACAATAAAACCCCTTGGAATATGGGGGTTTAGACGCATTTGTCCAATTATACAATAAAATGGACAGATTACACATAATGCCTTATTCGTCCCTGTTCTTCCCTTAATTTAGAGGATAATTATAGAAAACGGACTATTTATTAAGTGTTGAACAGTGGAATGATGAAAAAGTGTTTATTAATGTTCGGGTTACTGGTTCTAGCGTTGATCCTTGCTATGGTCGTGGGATTATCGGAAGATGATTCAATGGATAACCAATCTATTGTTGAGGTCGAAACGAATGCTTCCGGTTTATTTGTAGAGTAGGGAGACCATCTTTTAGATTAAATAGTATGTATCAATTTTTAATAAGATCATCCAAGCTTATCCTTTTGGGATTTTTGCCGTTGTTGTGCATTTCAAGTATTAACAGCGATAGAGGGGCGGAGAAAGATTTTGTGGAAGAGTATGGGTTGCGAATGGTTACTGAGGATACCATACAGGAGCTTGAAGGCACAATGTCATTTGAACACGCCGTGGAGAATTTTAAGGATGGCCAATACTTCAATTCCCTAAAACTGAGGTTAAATTGTAATTCAGTTGAAATTCCCAATAATGTGGAATTCACTATCGCTAAGGAAAACAAAATATCAAAGCTTTCAATTGGACATTACAAGGTAAATCCAATTGATGGTTTTATCAATCACTTTGATGGCATTTTTGGTGTGGCCAATATTAGTTCCATGGGGGAGCGGCCTTTTTTTTCCGCCGATGGGACTATTCGTATTTTGAAAATAGAAGATAACAGTGTTATGGGTAGAATGAACATGACCTTGTCGAATGGGGATGGAAGCACCATTAAAATAGTAGGAAAATTTGAAGCTGAATTATTATAGATAGAATTTACATCAATAAAGACGTACGGCTTAGGGCATATACTTTTGTATATTTCCGTCCATTGTTTTGGCGCCAAAACAGTAACCATATTAGGGTTGCAAGTCTAATGAAAGGTTTCGGGGGAACTACCTGAATTAGAACTTGGTGGGCAGTTAAGAAACATTGGAGGGCCGTACATTTGATGTAAATCAATAAAAAAGTTAACTTCAGAATAAACCAAAGAGTATATTAGATACTCTTTGGTTTATTTTTTGTGTGTTAGACTTTCACAAAAATTCACGGGAATTATCAATAGCGCAAAAAGGCAATGAACATCACTTGCCAGCCTAGATTTCAACATTTTGTGTTAAAAACTTTGTGACGGAAAAGACTAAACATCCTTTACAGATCGCTCCTAATTTTGAATCTTTGTTAGTCCCAACAAGAGGGTAATATTTGTCCTCTTATCACTAACTTTTTTAAAAACTAGAATTATGTCCGCAGCCTTAGAGCCTATATTGGAACAAAATGACGACCGCTTTGTAATTTTCCCTATTAAACACGACGATTTATGGGAATGGTATAAAAAATGCGAAGCATGTTTTTGGACGGCAGAGGAAATTGACTTACATGAAGATCTTACGGATTGGAACAATAAGTTGAATGACGATGAGCGTTACTTCATCAAACACATTTTGGCATTCTTTGCCGCCTCAGACGGAATCGTCAACGAGAATTTAGCGGAGAACTTTGTTAGCGAAGTGCAATATGCGGAGGCAAAATTCTTCTATGGTTTTCAAATCATGATGGAAAATATTCATTCGGAAACCTATTCGTTGCTTATAGACACTTATGTAAAGGATGAGAAGGAAAAAAACATTCTTTTTAAAGCGATAGAAAATTTTCCTGCCATTAAAAAGAAAGCGGATTGGGCCCTTAATTGGATAGAATCACCAAGTTTTGCGGAACGATTGATTGCTTTTGCGGCAGTAGAGGGTATTTTCTTCTCTGGAGCCTTCTGTTCCATATTCTGGTTAAAGAAAAGAGGGCTGATGCCAGGACTTACTTTTTCTAACGAACTAATCTCAAGGGATGAAGGAATGCACTGTGATTATGCCGTACATCTTCACAACAAACATCTTATCAATAAAGTTCCAAAGGAGCGTATTACCGAAATCTTGACGAACGCCTTGGATATTGAAAGGGAATTTATAACGGAATCCTTGCCTGCAAGCTTGATCGGCATGAATTCAAAATTGATGACCCAATATTTAGAATTTGTAACAGATAGGCTTTTGGTAGAGTTGGAATGCGATAAAGTATATAATTCCACCAATCCTTTTGACTTTATGGATATGATTTCGCTCCAAGGAAAGACGAATTTCTTCGAAAAAAGAGTTTCAGAATATCAAAAAGCTGGTGTTTTGAATAAGGAAAAAGACGAAGACGCACAGAAGATAAGTTTCGACGCGGATTTCTAAATATAATAACGGAAAGGATCCCTGGTCGGACAGATCGGAGGGTTTTTGCGGCCTCCATAAAAAATGTTGATTTTTTAACAACGAATTAATTTATTAACCGATCACAATTAAAATATTTGTAGCCAATGTATGTAGTTAAAAGAGACGGGAGAAAAGAGCTTATCATGTTCGATAAGATTACCGCTAGAGTGCGTAAATTATGTTATGGCCTAAACGGCCTAGTAGACCCTTTAAAAGTCGCTATGCGGGTAATTGAAGGACTGTATGACGGGGTAACCACCTCTGAACTGGACAACCTTGCGGCAGAAATTGCGGCAACAATGACCACCACGCACCCGGATTATGCAAAATTGGCTGCACGTATTTCGGTTTCGAACCTACATAAGAATACAAAGAAGTCCTTCTCGGAAACCATGAAGGATCTTCACGAATATGTGAATCCCAGAACTGGTAAAAAGGCACCGCTATTATCCGATGAGGTCTATGAAGTAATTTCAAAGAATTCTGAAAAATTGGATTCAACCATAATTTATAACCGTGATTTTGTCTACGATTATTTCGGTTTTAAAACATTGGAACGTT
>CAJQMW010000328.1 GCA_905479535.1 uncultured Maribacter sp.
TTACAACGAGATTACACCCTCGATAAGGCCTACCTCTTTATATTTTATGATAACTTCATCGGGATTTCTAAGGTTTACGGTTATAGATACGCTCGTATATTTGCCGTTCTTTGATTTTTTTAAATCGATAACCGCTCCCGTATTATCAAAAACTTGATGTATTCGCTTTATTTTACCTGGATCGGTTAGCACAATAAACTTATAAAGATAATTGGAAGGCCAGCTGGTCGTCTCCTCCAATTGGGATTTAAGCCGTTTGTAAAAATCCTCCGATTTAAGCTCTGACATAAACTATTTTTTTTGCAAAGATAAGGGTAAAGCCGAAGTTTTATTATACCTATGGTTTCTTTACTTTTGTTTAGCTAAAATAACACTTTGAACGTTAAAAGAATCGTAGTTACCGGAGGGCCGGGAACAGGTAAAACATCCCTTATCAATTTACTGGAAAAATCAGGGTTTTATTGTTTTCACGAAATTGTTCGTTCCATGACCTTGGACGCCAAGAAAAAACGGGAAAAAAAATCCTACCTATCCAACCCTTTGGTTTTTGTGGATAATCCCGAATTATTTAACGACCAACTCTTATACGGTAGATTAGCCCATTACGCTAAAGCTTCGGAATTAAATGAAGAAACCGTGTTCTTTGACCGTGGGTTGCCCGATGTTTTGGCCTATATGGATTATTTTGAACAATCCTACGGCCAGAAGTATATTGATGTATGCGAAGAGAACAGATACGACACGGTCTTTTTATTCCCGCCTTGGGAAGAAATTTACGTTCGGGACAACGAAAGGATGGAAAGCTTCAAGGAAGCCATTCAAATTCACAATGCGCTAGAAACAGCTTATACGTCCCTAGGATATAAAATCCATGAAGTTCCTTTTGGTACCGTAAATGAAAGATTGAAATTCGTTTTAAACCATTTAGGTGAAATCAGTGAATAAACTCCCAAAAGAAATTCTGCAAGAATATTGGGGCTTCCCATCCTTTAAGGGCTCTCAGGAAGTACTTATTAATGGTGTGCTGGAAGGGAAGGATGCCCTAGGTTTACTCCCTACCGGTGGCGGAAAATCCATTTGCTTTCAGGTTTCAGCACTAGCCAAAGATGGGATCTGCGTGGTAGTTTCTCCGCTGATTGCACTGATTCAAAATCAGGTGAATACCTTAAAGAATTTAGGGATAAAGGCCATTGGTCTTACTGGGAGGATAAGTGCTGAGGATGTTAGCAACCTCTTGGACAATTGCATTTACGGTAATTATAAATTCCTTTATTTATCTCCAGAGAGATTAAATCAAGAACTAGTTCAAGATAGGATTCGCCAAATGAAGGTAAACCTATTGGTGGTTGATGAGGCGCACTGTATTTCACAGTGGGGACATGATTTTAGACCGGCGTATTTAAACTGTGCACTATTAAGGGATTTGCAACCCAACATTCCATTTATGGCTTTGACGGCTACGGCTACGGCTAAGGTTTCAAAGGATATATGTAGCGCGTTGGAGATGAAAAGCCCATTAATTGTTAAAGACTCGTTTTCAAGAGAAAATATCGCCTTTAATGTTCAATTTTCTGAAGATAAAAAATATCAGCTGAGGCACTATTGCTCAAGATTGAAATCCAGCGGCATTATATATGTGCGAACAAGAAAGCTTGCGGAAGAACTATCAAGATACTTAGAAGACCACAGAATTAGTGCGACATTTTATCATGGGGGAATTTTGGAACAACACAAACGAAAAAAATTAGGGGATTGGCTGCAGAATAAAACAAAGGTAATGGTCGCCACCAACGCCTTTGGCATGGGAATAGATAAACCGGATGTAGGTTTGGTCGTTCATTATCAAATTCCGGATTGTATTGAAAATTACTATCAAGAGGCTGGCAGGGCCGGAAGGAATGGCGAAGCTGCAAAAGCCATTTTATTGACCAATAAAACCGACGCCGAACAAGTTAAAAAACAGTTCTTGAGCATTCTACCAGAAGTAGCTTTTGTAAAAAAGGTGTACAGTAAACTCAATAATTACTTTCAAATAGCCTACGGTGAGGGCAACGGGTTTAATTGTCAATTGAATTTCAATGCCTTCTGTGCTACGTATCAACTTAACACATTGCTTACCTATAATTCTTTACAAGTTTTGGACAGGAATTCGGTAATAGCACTATCAGAATCATTTTCTAGAAAATCGACCCTACGCTTCATTTGTAACAAGCATGAACTCTTTGATTATTTAGAGATAAATAGGGGGTTGGAAGATATAGTAAAGAACGTTCTAAGAACTTATGGAGGTATATTTGAATTTGAAACAAAAATCAACACGGTACTATTGGCAAATAAATCCAATACTACGGAAGATGCTATTATAGAACGGTTACAAAAATTAGAGGCGGATGGTATTGTTGATTATAAAGCTTCGCACAGCGATTTGGAACTCACTTTTTTAGTGCCCAGGGAAGATGATAGAACTATTAACAGGTTTGCTCACTTGATAAAGGAACAAAACCAAATAAAGGAAAAAAATGTGATGCATATGCTGGATTATGTAAATAATGATAGGATATGCAGAAATAAACAGTTGCTGCGCTACTTTGATGAAAAGCGCACCGAAGATTGTGGCAAATGTGACGTTTGTTTAAAAAATGAGCGCAAGAACAACGACACGTCCTTTATTTTAAAAAATCAAATTAAAGAATTGTTGAAAAATGATGGGATGTCCTCGAGATCTATATGTGAGTTATTGAATGTGGAGCAAAGAACAGTTTTAACGACATTACAAGAACTTTTAGAAGAAGGCGAATTAGAAATAGACGCAAAAAACAGGTATCAACTTATTTAAAATGAAAGAACTTAGAATTGTATTTATGGGAACCCCCGAATTTGCGGTGGGCATTCTTGATGCTATTATTGAAGCAGGCCATAAGGTAGTAGGTGTCATTACCGCACCTGATCGTCCTGCGGGACGAGGTCAAAAAATCAATGAATCAGCTGTGAAAAAGTATGCCGAAAGAAAGCAGTTAATAATTTTGCAACCGGCCAATCTAAAAGATGAAGGTTTCTTGAAAGAACTCAAGGCTCTTAAAGCCAATCTTCAGGTCATTGTTGCCTTTAGAATGCTGCCCAAAGTGGTTTGGCATATGCCGGAATACGGTACCTTTAATTTACATGCATCCTTATTGCCAGAGTATAGAGGAGCGGCACCTATCAATTGGGTTATTATTAACGGAGAAGAGAAGACCGGGGTGACCACCTTTTTTATCGACGAAAAAATTGATACAGGTGCTATCATCCTGCAAGAAGAAACTCGAATACATCCTAATGAAAATGCCGGTAGCCTTCATGATAGATTAATGGCTTTGGGCGCAGGCACTGTACTTGAGACAATAGAAAGAATAGCCAATGGAAATATGGAAACCACAGTACAAGAAAACGAGGAAGACTTAAAATTGGCCCCTAAAATACAACGCGATACCTGCAAAATAGACTGGGCGCTTCCTATCACTGAAATCTATAATCTTATTCGCGGGTTGAGTCCATACCCAGCTGCCTGGACCACGCTTTATAATGGAGAGGAGCAAATAATGGTGAAAGTTTACGAAGCTGAAATGGAAACAACCAAGCACAATATGGATAGCGGTACATTAATCTTTGATAAGAAAGAGCTGAGGGTAGCCTGTGATGGAGGATTTTTAAATCTATTAGAAATACAGCTTCAGGGAAAGCGAAGAATGCCCGTTAGAGATGTTCTAAATGGTCTTAACTTATCAAAAAATGCCCATATGGCATAAACTCCCGTCTGCATTGGGCTGCGAGAATCGTAGAAAAAGCCCTACTTTATCAACAAACCTCCCGAGTTATCAACAAAATAGGGGATTTACCCGTGTTTTACTTGTGGTCGTCGCAAATCCATATAAATTTGTTAGAGGTTTAAAACATTTTAACAACAATTAATTTAATCACATTATGAACAAAACAGAATTGATCGATGCAATGGCAGCAGACGCAGGCATCACAAAAGCAGCGGCTAAAAAGTCATTGGAATCTTTCTTGGGAAATGTTGAAAAGTCCCTTAAGAAAGGAAACAGAGTTTCCTTGGTAGGTTTCGGATCTTGGTCCGTATCCAGAAGAAATGCAAGAGAAGGTAGAAATCCATCCACTGGAAAAACTATCCAAATTGCAGCTAAGAATGTTGTTAAGTTTAAAGCTGGTGCTGATTTGGCCAAAGCTGTAAACTAATTATAAGCTTTTTAATAATAGAAAAGACGCCTACAACAGGCGTCTTTTTTATTACCCTATTTTTGCCGTTAGTAAGATTTGTCTTATTTTAGATTACTTGGTGAATAATTATGATTCAATTAAAACCGAATAAAGGAAAGTTATTGATTGCTGAACCTTCCCTAACAGGGGATGTTTCCTTCAATAGATCTGTTGTTCTCTTGGCGGAACATAATGATGAAGGATCTGTTGGTTTTATTCTGAACAAGCCATTGGAATACCAAATAAACGATTTGGTAAATGAAATTGTTATTCCTTTTCAAGTCTATAACGGCGGTCCGGTGGAACAAGACAATCTTTATTTCATACATAAGGTTCCGCACCTGATCGATAATAGTATTGAAATTTCCGATGGTATATATTGGGGCGGTAATTTTGACACCACTGTTAACCTAATAAACGAGAAGATTATTTCGGAGGACGATATACGCTTCTTCCTCGGATATTCTGGATGGTCCTCACTGCAATTGGACGAGGAACTGTCCTCCAAAACTTGGATAGTGGCTATCAACGAATACGAGAGCCAAATTATTAAAAAGTCATCGGTCGCCTTTTGGAAAGAAAAAATGATAGAATTGGGTGGCGATTACCTATTATGGTCCAATGCACCGGAAAATCCCAGCCTTAACTAGATTGTAATTCTTACCGCCATATTTAATTTTCCAATCAAACTTTGGCTAACAGTTTTAGTATACTCCTTTTTACGATATTTTGTTATCGGAATGATTCCACTAATGGCATTGGTTATAAATAGTTCATCGGCCTTTTGAAGCTCAAAGGGAGAAATACTTGCTTCCACCAAATGATAATTGTCGCTTTTGGAAATTATGTTCAACAAGTTCTTTCTAAGGACGCCATCTAAACATCCATCCGAAAGTGGGGGGGTTCTTATCTCTAATCCGCTGACCATAAATAAGTTTCCATTTAACGCCTCCACTACATTTTTTTCATCATTCAATAACAAGCAATTCCCATAATCATTTTCTTTAGCGAAAATACTTCCCACTACGTTGAGAATACGGTTGTTGGTCTTTAAATTGGACAGCATACTTTTATGGATGTAAAAATCCTTAAAAAGCTCCACTTCATATGGTCCTTCCTTCAAGACATAAAAATTTTCCCTTAGTTCTCTTGCTTCTATTATATAGGAAACGTTATTTGTTTCCGGCGTATACATACCGCCGTTATTTCTAAAGACCGTAAAACGTATTCTAAATGCTCCTTTAGCTTCTGATGTTCCAATGGCCCTAAGAATTTCCTGCTCCATAAATTCCATGGTAAAATCCATTGGAATTTCCATACGCAAAATACGCATGGAGGCCATGAGTCTCAAATAATGATCTTCCAGAAAATAGATATGATCGTTAACTACCCGAAGAGACTCAAAAAGTGCATCTCCGTACAACAATCCCCTGTTTCCATGATTTAGATAATCAATGTCGTTAGAGTGAATTTTTCCATTAAAATTTACCATAAAAAAGAGCCTTAAACTAAGGCCCAAAGATACTTTAATTAAAAATAAGTTATTTGGACCCTATTACCTGCTTTAGGTCGGAAACTTGATTTCCCCATAACATTTTAGATTCTTCCACTTCATCATCCTCTGCAAAATCGGTTATGAAAAGAGAGACGTCCTTGGTTATTTCATCCACGATGATTTTCATTTCGAAAAAAGAATCATCTTCATTTTCCTCCCATGCAAAACGAACGAATTCGTCGGTCTTCCTTTTTAAGAGTTTGGCGTCTTCTTCCGCTCCATCCCATATAAATGTGAACTTTTCTCCTCTAGAATTTACATCATCCGCGAACCACTCGGACAAACCAGACGGGGTTGCCAAATATTGGTAAAGCATTTGGGGTGAGGATTGTATAACGAACTCTATTTGAAATTTTACTTTATCGGTCATGCTCAACATCTTTATGGTGGACAATATATATATTTATAAATGATAAAAAAATAAAAGGACAGTATTATTTTTTAAGAAGCTTATGTTGATGAACAAGAAATTTAACTTTATATTTGCAGCCGCTTAAAAGTAGCATGGCGAGGTAGCTCAGGCGGTTAGAGCGCAGGATTCATAACCCTGAGGTCGGGGGTTCAAGTCTCCCTCTCGCTACTTTTTGACGATAAAAAACCTAAGACGAAAATCTTGGGTTTTTTTGTTAGGTAAAACATTTTTTGGTTTTTATCCTTTGCCTCTATAATTCAAAGGTCTCTAGTGTATGTGTTGACGCAAACTTTCTAGGGTTATTGCACCTGTTTTTCATTTCAAAGTATATTTAACACTCATTTTTCATTATTTGCGCTCATTATTCTTGTATATTGCACTCAAATTACATGGAATATGTCAAATAACGCTCATTTTTCACGGAGTGCATCTGTTTTTCACGGATTACAAGTTCCCGAGCAGGGAACTATCGTTGGCTATGGTGCCATAATCGATTCATTGGAACTTAAGATACCTATACCAGACCGACTAGCCCTAATCAGTTATCAAAACAAAACGTACCAAGATGACGTTTGGATTGTATTCCCGAACAGGTACCTTCCAGATGATCATGAGAAAATGACCGAAATTGAGTCATTGTACAGGCATCTGGTCTTCGCCTTAAAATATGAAGGCGTAAACCTATTGGCCTTTAAGTTTCTGACCAAACACTATTCGTTAGAACAATTGACCGAATTGGTCGATATAGAACCCACCGGCCAATATAGCCGACGTATATGGTTTCTTGCGGAATGGCTTTTGGACAAGCCTTTACCAAATAAGGATAATTTAAGCCGTAAAAGTTATGTGCCGCTGCTAGATGAAAAATTACAATACACGATAGTAGGTAGGAAGTCACCACGGCATTTGATCGTCAACAATTTGCCCGGCACCATAAATTTTTGTCCACTCGTTTCCAGGACCGGTACTTTGGAAAAGTATATTTCCGCAAAAATTTCTGAGCGCAAGAATGAATAT
>CAJQMW010000329.1 GCA_905479535.1 uncultured Maribacter sp.
ATACCAGGTTCGACATCCACAGATTTGGAATCGGTCTCATCCTTACCCAACATAGCGGATAATAGGATGGCATTGTCCCTTACATTTTTGGTCATAGGTCCGGGTGTATCCAAGGTGCTGGAAATAGGAACGATGCCTGACCTACTCAACAATCCAATCGTCGGTTTTAAGCCTACTACAGAGTTTTGGCTACTGGGCGATAAGATAGAGCCCGAAGTTTCCGTACCCACGGCGGCCACCGCATAATTTGCCGCTACCGAGGTCCCGCTTCCGGAACTAGAACCGCCCGTTTCAAAAACCCTTCTTCCGTAAGGGTTGAGTGTCTGTCCCCCATAAGCGCTATACCCGACAGGGCAACCACTGCATAGGTAATAGGCCCACTCACTTAGGTTGACCTTGCCCAAGACAAGCGCTCCGTTCTTTTTTAATTGTTTTACGATAAATGAATCCTCCACTTCATTATCCATCAACGCAATACTGCCGGCCGTTGTTTTCATGCCCAAGGTATTAATATTGTCTTTTAGCAGAATAGGCATCCCGTAAATAGGGTGTTGCATTTCCGATACGGTACCTTCCGCTTTGAGTTTGTCCAACTTTCGGGCGGCATCCACAACGTCTCCGTTCAACGCAATTATTGTATTCAGGGTAGTGGAGTTGTCCAACTCGTACTTATAGATTCTATAGAGGTAAAACAGCACCAAATTCTCATAGCTTAGCCTGTTTTCCTGAATGTGTTCCCTAATGGTGTAGATGTCCTGTTCCAGAATCATTGGCTTTAGACCCTCGTAGTCTGCTTCGGTCACCTTGGAAACCTCATCGTACAACGGGAGAAACACATCGTTCTTATCCAAAACTTTGGATTGGATAAGCTTGTACTGCATCCTACCTTTTTCATGGTCGGCATTGGCGGCCACTTCGGCGGAATCATTATAAGGCTCCCAGATACGAACTTGTTCGGAATCGGCCTTTGCATCCTCTTTACAGGAGGAAATTACAACCAGCAAGCCAACTAGGATTAAAGATGTTAGGAAGGGAAAACGTATGGATGTTGTCATTTTTACGAGGTTTAGCACTGAGAAGGCTAAATATAAGATTTCTACGGCTCGTTTAAAATGACCGCTATTTATTTTTTGATTGTCCTTTATCATCCCAGTAAGCCCAACTTGATGGCTTCACCATTCCGAATGACACCCCTAAAGTCCCCTCAAGGGGACAATCCTGACCAAAAGCCTGCCAAAACGGGATGACCTTTCAGAACTGGCAAACTACCGTGGAATCAATTATTTTTTGAAAGTTTGGCCCACCTTTTTATATTCTTTTGGTTCATACGAACAAATTCATCCTTGCCTTCTTTTTCGGCTAAGTTCAAAGAGGTTTCGGCCGATCGTATAGCGGATTGGTAGTCTCCAAGTTCCGCCTCTACCAAAGATTTCACCCGATGAAAATAATAGGTGTCGCCACCAAGGGAAATCGCTTTATTTAAATACTCCAAAGCTTCGGAATACTTGATACCCTCCTCTTGATAATACCTAGCAACTTCATAATAGGTTTGCGCTGTGGGATTGCTTTCCAGTTTCTCCTGTATCTGTGCTAACATGATTTTGCCAGTGTCGATACCTATCGGAATAACAACCTTGGTATGTGCCCATTGCCATGTCATATTGACGGAATTATGGGTCAACCCATCAAAAGAAATTGAAAAATTCTCTTGAAAATCAAGCGTTTTTATCGGTTTTACTTTTATGCGTAATGCGTCTTCCTCAGGATTGTAAGCTGTGCGACCATCTCCCCAATGCGAGGTATTCCTATGAAAAACTATTTCCCAAGCATCCGCCTCTGGAAAAGCGTATAGTGCATATATTCCTTTGGGGAGTTTGTTACCCAAGATTTCAACATCGGTATCCAATGTGATTTTTGTGGATTCATTGGCACCTACACGCCAAATGCGTCCGTAAGGCACCAATCCAGGTTGACCATCAGGTCTATTTCCAAAAATAGTCCTGCCCTTGGTCGCAGGCCTAGAATATTCCACCGTGATTTTAGAAAATCCTACTTCTTGCTCCAGTCGAGAAAGCGGACTCGCTTTTGGATAGTTCATTTGAGACCAACAAGTAGCAGACAAAAAAAGGACAAAAAATAGTGAGGCGGATTTCAAAATTATACTTTGAAAAATGAATCTACGAACTCGTATTTATTGAAAACTTGTAAGTCCTCAATACCTTCCCCTACTCCAATGTATTTTACGGGAATCTGAAACTGGTCGGATATACCTATGACCACACCACCTTTTGCAGTACCGTCCAGTTTGGTAACCGCAAGCGCGGTAACCTCGGTTGCCTTAGTAAATTGTTTTGCCTGTTCAAAAGCGTTCTGTCCTGTAGATCCGTCCAAAACCAACAATACTTCGTGTGGTGTATCCGCTACCACCTTTTGCATTACACGTTTAACTTTGGTCAGCTCGTTCATTAGGTTTACCTTATTGTGAAGCCGACCTGCGGTGTCAATAATAACGACATCGGCATCTTGGGTAACCGCAGAGCTCAGCGTATCAAAAGCTACGGAAGCAGGGTCGCTTCCCATTTGCTGCTTAATAATCGGCACATCTACCCGGTCCGCCCATACCTGTAATTG
>CAJQMW010000330.1 GCA_905479535.1 uncultured Maribacter sp.
CCTATGCCCAATTCTCCACAGGTATCTATTACTTCATTTTCAAGGGCACGCTGAATAATGGAGTATTCGCTCTGAAGGGCAGCAACGGGCTGCTCTGCATGGGCCTTTCGTATGGTCGTTGGTGAAACTTCGGAAAGTCCAAAATGGAGCGCCTTCCCTTCCTTGATCAAATCCTTAACCGTTCCGGCAACGTCCTCAATCGGAACGTTTGGATCCAAGCGATGCAGATACAACAAATCGATACGATCGGTACGAAGGCGTTTCAACATGCCTTCTACAGCACTTTTAATATGCTCTGGCTTGCTATTTCTACCTGCCCTTTTTCCATTTGAAAAGTCAAACCCAAATTTACTGGCAATGACCACGTTGTCTCTAATAGGTTGCAATGCCTCACCTACTAATTCCTCATCAGTAAATGGGCCGTACACTTCGGCAGTATCAAAAAAGGTAACGCCCAAATCATAAGCCCCACGAATTACGGGAATCATATCCTTGGTATCTCTTGGTGGATTGTAGCTGCCACTTTTCATGCTCATACAACCCAACCCAATTGGCGATACTTCCAATGCGCCCAACATTCGCTTTTCAGGGTTGGAAGCTGCTTTTAAACCCTCAATTGTACCAGGTGAATTTTTCTCATTGGCAAAGGCCATTGGGCCTGCCACTATACCTGCTCCCAAAAGGGCGGATTTCGAAATAAAATTTCTTCTGTTTACTGAATTACTTTTCTTTTCCATACCAATATGCTGTTATCGTAATATTTTAAAACCCAATAAATGGACTAAATTCCTCGTGATTGTAGTTCGTTTCTAAGTTTGACACCCTTTTCAACGACATCCAATCTGGCTTTTCTTGGGTCTGGTTTTCCAACGGCTTCACCATCTAACTGTATATCCATGATTTCACCTTCATTTTTAGTATAGACTGGCCAGTTGGGTAATCCATCTCCATTCGGGTTTCCGGTCTTGGCGAAATTTACCCAGTATCCGTTCATAAGTTCCGCCACCTTCTTGTCCTCTGGAGTGGTCTCGGGATTGCCCCAACGTGCATCAAGATTATTAAACACATAGCCAACTTCGGAACCATGGCCGGCACCATATTTCATTCTTTCCTTCATAGGTTCGGGTACAAACCCAAAATGGTAAATAAACGTGGGTTCACCTTGTTCCGCGAAAGCTCTTGCGGCAAAACGTCCTGGTTCTCCCCACACCCAATCGGTATTGAACTTGGTAATCACCTCTTCGAATGCTTTACTTCCATCAGGATCATAGGCAGCTTGTGCTTCCTCCTTAAACTCGCCAAAAAGTGAAAATAGTTCTTCTTTTGTTTTACTGTTGTTGACAAAACTACCTCCGATTTCGGCGCTGTTAGAACCGATCATCAACGGTATTTGCATTTGTCTACCAGCGTTGTAGGCACTTTCGGCAGTTTCCGTTACCAATTTGCCGTCCAAAATCGGCCCGGAATAGATTCTAGGGCCTCCTTCCCCATCCGTTTCTTGACCGCTATCCACAATTTCTTCCACTGGCAATGCGCGCAGGTTGGTCAAGGCATCGGCATCCGTACCTTCTATTCCGTGTTTTTTGGCAAAGTTGATACCAATGGTTTCTGCCGATAAGGGGTAAAAAGCACTTGCATTTTCTTCCTTTATTGGCCTTCCGGTAAGGACACCATCTCGGGCACCACCAGATTCGCTAATGGCTTTATGAAAAAGTCCTTTTGCATCTGGAATGGTCATCAAAGAATGTACAGAAACCCCTCCGGCAGAAAAACCAAAAATTGTCACATTATCTGGATTTCCGCCAAAGGCAGCAATGTTCTTTTGTACCCACTGAAGTGCCGCAATCTGATCCATATAAGCATAGCTACCCTTGTGTTCTTCAGGATGTTCTGCACTTAAAGCAGGAAATGCAAAATGGCCCAAACGCCCCAAACGGTAATTAATGGTGATTAAAACCACTCCCATCTTCGCAAATTCATCACCCGCGATTCCAGCTCCGGAACCACTTCCTCCAACAAAGCCTCCACCATGAATCCAAACCATGACCGGCAGGTTCGCACCCGAATTTACATAAGCGGGTTTCCACACATTCAGGTACAGGCAATCTTCGGATGAACCTTCACTAATGGTTCCCGGGGCACCGCCCCATCCGGACTGTGCGCAGTTTGCACCGTACTCCGTAGCATCCAATTCACCTTCCCAGGGGGATAATGGTTGAGGGGCTCTCCAACGAAACTCATCAACTGGAGGAGCCGCAAAGGGTATTCCTTTAAAGCTATCAACACCATCTTCATAGACGCCTCGAATTACCCCTAATTCGGTCTTTACTTTGGGTGTACTTTCTTGCGCGGAAATAGTAACTCCAAGGAGTACCAACAATCCTAATATGTATTTTTTCATTTGAGTGTTTATTAAGTTGCGTTGTTCAAGTTATTCCCTTGTCATTGTTTTGCTAAAGGTCAGATCGGCCAATTTCCAAGTGTTATCCTCCTTTACATAAACCTCCGTTACCATGAAGGGATTGGTCACTTCATTGCTACCGACTACGGCCAAGAGTGTAATTTGGTTCCAAAGTATAACGGTATTATCATTCAAGACTTCGACCATGACTTCATGGACATCAGCTTTTTTATAGTGGATGAACCCACCTCTAATGATTTCTACTTCGCGGTCCTTTCCCCATGTGCCGCCCATGTGGACGAACTTGGCTTTATCATGAAAAAGGCCTTCCAATTTATCGGCATCCTTATCGGCCATCCATTGCCATTTATGAATGGACAGCTCTCTGATTTCCTTTTCTAAATCAGTCGATTGGGCAAGGGCGACTTTTCCTGTGATGAGCATAACTAATAGACTTAGTATTATTTTCCTGTTCATTTTTATAAATTATTTGTTCTGAAGTATTAATGCGCAATTTCATGGGTATCACGAACGCTGCTAAAGGTAAGGTCCAATAATTTCCAATCGTCGCCTTCTTTTTTATAGAATTCGGTCACGGTAAATTCATTGGATACATCGTTACCACGAACATGGGCCGTAAGTGTTATTCTGTTCCAAAGTACCACGGTATTGTCATCAAAAGTTTCCACGACCACATCGTGTACATCGGCATTTTTATACCAAATACTTCCCGTCTCGATGATTTCCAATTCCCTGTCCTTTTTCCAGGAGCCGCTCATGTGTACAAACCTTGATTTGTCATGAAACAAATTGGCCAACTTGTCCACATCCTTTTCGGCCATCCATTTCCATTTGGCTTTAGAAAGTTCCTTGATCTCATTTTCAAGACTTGAATTGTTAATTTCAGGAAGCGGTATTTTGTTATAATCCTCAACACTAAGTTCATCTGTCCATTTGGTAGGTGTGCTACCACCTATCGCCAAATAGGTCACTGCACTTTTAGGAGTGGCACCATGCCAATGTTCTACGTTGGGAAGGCATTTGATAACGTCACCAGCTCGCATCACTTGTACTTCCTTTCCTTTTTCCTGATAAAAACCAACGCCGCTAGTAATCAACAATTGTTGGCCGTCTGGATGTAAATGCCAATTGAGAAATGCTCCAGGTGCTGAAACCGCTTGGGCTACGTTATGTTTAAAAGTTTCATCGGCATCTACAACATGCGTAAGCCAAATATCACCTGTATGGTGTACGTTTTTCGCTTTTGCCCCCATCGGAAAAATAGCTTCTTGCGCAAAGGAAGATATGCTTAGCATACCTATAAACAAGCCTATCAATAATGCTCTCATTTTGTTTTATTTAATTGATTTAGATTATAAATTACCTTTTCCAAAGCTATGGTATAATTCATAGGATAGGCTTACCACAATTACGGATTCACCTACCATTATTACGGATTACAGGGGTATAAACCCTTTGTTCACAAAGTATTAACTAAATTCGAACAATAGTTTTCTTCTCTGTCCAACACAAAAGATTAGATATGGGTCGATGATTATTGTTCCGAATTTAAATTTAGGTACAGGGTACCCACTGAATGGTGAACTTGATTTAACTGAAAGAAATTAGATGAAAGAAAAACATTCAGTGCAACCTTATTCATGTAGCGAAACAAAAAATATCCGACCCCTGATAAATCGTTAAATAAAATTGCATGCGACCTTGGTTTTAAATATCCACAGCATTTCAAAAGACTTTTTAAGAAAATGGTGGGGTATATCCCTCAGGAGTATCGCATGTTGAACTAATAGTTTCCAGCATCCAAAGTTATTCGCCCATTTCGAACTAGAACTTGTATTTTTTAAAAACCATCGACATCGATTCAGGATCAATAGCTTCCATATCAATCAGTTTTAAATCTTTTACCATTTCTGCTGTGGTTGTTTTATACTTTTGAAAATGAGGTGTTTTCAAATGCAATTCGTAAGCCTCCTTATTGGCATAAATTTCCAAAAGTCGTATCTGTGTAGGATTTTGCTTTTGAAACATGGGGTAAATGCAGATTACCCCGGGCTCCAGCCTAAGTGATGCTTCCGATTCCTCTTTGAGTATCTCCAAATATTCATCCAGATAGTCCGTCCCAATTTCAAGTTCCGCAATGCGAACCATCATTTTCCCTTGATCAGCATCGGCTTTTAGGGCATCATCGCTTTGCCCGAAACCAAGTAAAGACAGATGCAGTAATACCAATAACAGCCCCAATTTTTTAGTCAGCATAGTGTCATTTTTTATCCAACCCTTTTTCTTTTAGCCATTCCGCTAGCAGTACGGCCACCTTTTCATTGTTCAGGTCGGACATCGGAAAGTGGGTATTTCCCTTAAGACCCTTTTCTGGAAGGTGTACCAAGGTGGCATCACCCCCATGCTTATTCACCGTTGCCGTCCAAAGCTTTGCCATTTGCAAGGCGGCTCGCCATTGTTCCTGACCAGGGTGCGCTACAGGTTCGTTGGGTATATAATCCCCATAATAGATAACAATGGGTATTTCCGTCAATCGGTTGAACTCTGTCATCGGTACGCTTCTCGCACTTAAAGCTCCTCCCACATAGTGGATGGTCTCGGGGACTTCGCCTTCCGGAAAGACAAAATTACTACCGGGTTCATAGGATGCAATGCCTTTGATGTTCCCATTTTTTAAGGCCGTCAACCAACCTTGGCCGCCACTATGGGAATGGGTGACCAAAACACCTGGTCCAATCTTATCGAACAGCGTGGAAACCGCCTCTATGTTAAGGTTAATGTTCAATGGTCCCGTATCCGGGGTAATTTGCCTAAAGAACTGGTTCAGCGCCTCTGGGTCTTCGGAAAACTGAACATCTGGATAAAATGTGCTTCCCGTCCCCAATCTGAATATCCCAAACCACAATTGATCATCCGTGGCTGCCGAAATCGTAGTAGGTTCCGTACTCCTCCCTGATAATCCTCTACGGGGCTGGTCAATGAGGTATATGGGAAAATTACGTCTTAAAAATAGCGTTTGAAACCCCTCCCTGCCATCTGGGGTCGTTTGCCAGGTACGCATGCTCTGTCCATACCCATGCCAAAAAACCAAAGGTAATTTTTTTGCACTATCAGGAATTTGATAAAAAACAGTGGCATGGTCTCCATGCAAGGTTTGTCCTTCGGTAGCCTGATTGGAAGGATTAAATGCGCCATGGGCAACTGGGTCAAAAGTACCAGGGCTGGTTTTAACGCTACCACCCACGGTAAAACTGCCTTGTTCTACAAGGGTAATGGGCTGCTTTTGAGCATAAACGTCATTTACCAATAATTGAACCATTAAAAGCAATAACAATGTTGTCTTGATATTTTTCATCATTAAGATTTTATTAATTTAAAAGTATAGAGGTACTTCTTAATTTCCATTTAAATATTGTTCTTCGGTCACAGGATCTAGCCATTCCGTCGGACCGTCAACTCTACTTGTTATAGCGATTTGTATAAACGGTTTTTCTGCGCTTGCACCGTGCCAATGCGGAGTGTTTGCAGGGCATTTGACCACATCGCCTTTTCGTAGTATTCTTTTCTCACTACCTTTTTCCTGATAATAGCCTTCGCCATCTAAAGACATAATAATCTGTCCGTTGGGATGTGAATGCCAGTTGGACCTAGCCCCGGGATCAAAGGTTACCGTTCCCACTGAATTTTGGTTCACACTATCCGCCATCACTTGCATATGTACCCATACATCCCCAATGAAATTATTGTTCGTGACCTTTTCCCCTTTAGGGAAAATCAATTCTTGTTGGGAATTCAAATCGACGGTTTGATTTTTCTCGGCTGCTTGCTTACAGGAAAATATAAACGTTCCCATCAATATAATCGCTAAAAGATTTTTTCTGTTCATAGGTCTGTATTTGAAAGATGGTTTTGGTAAAAGTCCACTAATTTATTTACGGCTTGATTCACATATTCTGGCTTCCAATAGGTTTCTATATGCGTTGCACCTTCGATAAGGAACAATTCCTTGCTTTTCGAATTGGTCGCCTTTGGAAAAGCATCCAAGGTCAAATATAATGTTTGGGCATTGCTACCGGCGATCATTAATAAAGGTTGGTCTATGAGGTCAATATCGTCGGTAGCATTCCAGGCCATTAAATCCATTAAACTGCTTGTGGTGTAAAGAAACGTCGAATTGGGATGGGCGTGGGTTCTAAAATAATATTCATAGCCTTGACGATAAAAAAGCGTTGAAACTTTTGCTAGTTCTTCGTCGGTAATACCGTCTACTCCGGAATAAACAATTTCGCCGCCTCCAGCCTCCTGTTCTCTTGCCTTTGAAGCTTGCTTTAGCCTTTCTTGAATGGTCGAAATCTGCGAATTCAAAAAGCCATTTTTTCGTACAATTCCTGTATTGAACATACTCAGGGTTGCCACTGCTTTAAACCGTTTATCGGATTGAACCGCTTTCAACGTATAGCCTCCGCCGCCACAAATGCCCAAAGCACCTAAACGTTCTCTATCGACCCCAGGATACTGTGAAATAAAATCGGCCATTCCTCGGATATCTTCTGTACGAAATTGGGGTTTGTCCATATGGCGCGGCTGGCCCCCACTTGCACCCTGATAGGCAGCATCTGCCGTAATGGTAATATAACCGGCCTCTGCCAAATGCTGTGCATATAGACCTGCTGTCTGTTCTTTTATCCCTCCGTTAGGATGTGCAATCGTTATTGCCGGATATTTCTTTGTCCGGTCATAATTGGCTGGTGTATAAACATTTGCCGCAATATCGATTCCGTTCAGTTTATACCTAACGGGATGTATGTTGACTTTTCCATCCACATTCTCCGTAATTGCTCCCTCATATACCAATCCAAAAGGATTTTTCTCGCTCTGTGCCCTAATCGTCCGATGTATTGATAACAGACTCATTAAAATGAATAATCCTATATATTTCATTTCCTTACTGCTTTTTAGATTCCAATAATTCGTTCAATACTTTTTTGGCCGAATCGATTTTTTTCTGATCTATATTTTTTCCCACCACATCCACTAATTCCTGTAATTGAGTTGGCGTGATGCCCTGTATTAAACAGATGTTCATGTGCGAACGCAACATGGGTTCCACATCGCCGATCGTTGCCAGAACGGAAACCGTGACCAGTTCCCTTTGCCGATAATCCAAAATGTCTCTGTCGAAAATATCCGCAAACAGATGCTCCTTTAAAAAGACTTCGATAATGGGGGCAAATTGCGCATAATCGGCCGGTGGGCCGTCCAATTTTGCCTTTACCAACGCTTCCAGATTCGCTTTTCCCCGTTCATATTTTGTACGGTTATCTTCTATTGGGGTAGCTTCCGCTCCTAGCTGATCTTCAACTCCTACGGTCTTGCGTTCGTCCAAAACTTTGATAAACGTCCGTAAACCACGCAGGCTCCTTGGAAATCCACAATAGGCATATAGATGCACCATAACTTCCTTGATTTCGCTTACGGTCAATCCGGCATCCAGACCTTCTGTCAAAGCGGTTTCCAAAGTTTCAAGGTCGCCTTTTGCGGTCAAGGACGCAATTGCAATTATGGCACTTTGTTTTGTATCCAAATTCTTAGATCTGCCAGTATCGGATTGTGCCATCATGTTATTGGTAAGTCCAAAAAATGCAGTAGTCATTATAGCAAGAACAATTGTTTTAAGCTGTTTCATCCTTTTACTCTTATTTTTAATTTTTCGCTATTGGCTAGCGGTTTATCATTTTCTGGTTCGCTTCGGAATAGCGTTCACCCACCAAATCAATCTTTGAGGTGGCCTCTGTAATTTGTTGCAGTTCCCCATCTGTAAAAATAATACCGGTCGCCCCTAAATTTTCTTCCAGCCTTGAAGACTTTGTAGTACCGGGAATGGGTACGATCCATGGTTTTTGGTAAAGGATCCAAGCCAAAGCAACTTGAGCCGGAGTGGCCTCTTTTTCCTTGGCAAAAGCCGTAACCAAATCTACCAAAGCAAAATTATCCCTCAGGTTCTCTTTGGAAAATCGAGGCACGGTACTTCTAAAATCATTATCGGAAAAACTGGCGTTCCTATCTATTTTGCCTGTCAAAAATCCTTTCCCCAAGGGACTAAAAGGTACAAAACCGATACCCAATGCTTCCAATACGGGCATGATTTCTTCTTCCGGCTCCCGCCAAAACAATGAATATTCGCTTTGCAAGGAAGTAACCGGTTGCTCCGAATGTGCTCTTTTGATTACTTCGACACCTGCTTCGGAAAGTCCAAAATGTTGCACTTTTCCCTCAGCTATCAAATCCTTAACCGTACCCGCAACTTCCTCAATGGGAACCTTTGGATCAACCCGATGCTGATACAATAAATCTATAGTATCTACCTGTAAACGCTGTAAGGAAGCATCCACCATATTTCGAATGGTTCCAGGACTACTATCCAAGCCCGTCACTTTTCCATCTTGATAACCAAAACCAAATTTTGTCGCTATTTGTACTTGGTTCTTAAAAGGATTCAAAGCCTTTCCTACCAATTCTTCATTAAAGTAGGGCCCATACACTTCGGCGGTATCAAAAAAGGTTACCCCCATTTCAACTGCTTTACGGATCAACTGAATCATTTCCTTTTCGTCCTTCGCAGGACCATATCCAAAACTCATCCCCATACAACCGAGACCGATTTCTGATACTTTCAGATTCTTTCCTAATGTTCTTGTTTTCATTTTTTATTTTTTAAAGATTATCCCAATCAGTTCATCATGTTTTAAACTTTACGGATAAAAATAGTGGCCGAAATCTTGTTCCCTTTTATCGGTTTGATACAAAAGTAGTGGGTCAAAAACCAAATAGGCTTACCCAAATTACGGTTATACCTACCACTATTACGGATTTTCCAATAACCGTTTGAATTACTGGTAATCAATGGCCTATCTTTAACAAAAAGTTAGAGGTTAATGAAAAATGTACTGCACATCGACACCGTTGGAGATTACCTTAATTTGAGAAAACAAGAGGTGTTGCACCCTCTAGTGGGTATTGTTGATTTTGAGGACGTAAACAAAGAAGGCTACGAAAACAAAGACTATGATGCCTTCCATTATAATTGCTATGCTGTTTTCTTGAAGGATGCCAAGGGATGCAAAATGCAATACGGTGGGAAGCCCTATGATTATGACGAGGGAACCCTTGTATTTATGGCTCCCGGTCAAACCATTGAATTAAGCGGTTTTGACCCTAATTATGTGCCCAAGGGGTATGCAATACTATTCCACCCTGATTTATTGATAGGTACGGAATTGGGAAAAAAATTGCATAGCTATAGTTTTTTCTCCTATTCAAGTAACGAAGCACTCCATCTTTCCAATAAAGAACGAAAAGTGATTCTAAGTTTGATCGAAAAAATACAGTTTGAGTTGGAACAAAACTTGGACAAGCACAGTAAAAAGTTGATCGTAGCCAACATTGAACTCTTTTTGGATTATTGCACTCGTTTTTATGATAGACAATTCATTACACGAGAGGTAGAAAATATAGGTTCTTTGGAGAAATTCGATGTTTTGCTGAGCCAGTACTTTTCATCAGATAAACCACAAAAGCATGGCACTCCAACTGTGGGTTACTTTGCGGATCGCTTGCACCTTTCGCCCAACTATTTTGGAGATTTGGTGAAAAAGGAAACGGGAAAATCTGCCCAAGAGTACATCCAGAACAAGCTGATAGAAGTTGCTAAGGAACGCGTATTTGACCCATCAAAATCTTTAAGTGAGATAGCATATGAATTAGGGTTTAAATATCCACAACATTTCACAAGGCTCTTTAAACAAAGGGTAGGACATTCGCCCAGTGAATTTCGGAATTTGAACTGATTTTTCAGTTAAAAAGAAAATAGGATAGAGAGTAGGGTTCTTTTTATTTTCAAACTCATTTTCAAAACTACAATTCTTTAAAATGGCTAGTTTTTGGAACCCTATCAGAAATTCAGTGGAGTGCTTAAATAGGTTCGTTTTTCGGCACCTGCGAAAAATACGGTCAATCACAAATTGTTATATAGTTTCATTCCATTCAGTTATCGGATATGCCACTACTTATTACTGATGAGCTTATAAAACACCAACGAAAAGAATATAAAAAATATTAAATCATTGATGCCGTAGATGGAATAAAAAATCCCGGCAAGCATATCTTTATCATAAACCTTACCCACATCATTGCTGCTGATCCAACTCACCCACGCAATCATATAGGCTAATTTTTCGATAACGAAAGTTCCTACCACCCATTTCATCTGCTTATAATTATTTGCTACAGCTAAATAGGCCAAGCCCCATAACATAATCATTATGAGTCCAAAATTGGACATGACAGCAGGGTCAGTAAGGGGTATTATGGTATTAGTAAAAAATTTAGAAAAGAATAGCACTGCCAAAATATTCGTCAATCCCGCAGTGATGAAACCGTAGCGGATAAGTTTATTGCTCATAAGTCTTTTTTTTCAATGTAAGGGACCGTTCAAGTCTTTAAGCTAAATTAGTTTATCCAGGGTTATGGGCAGGTCTCGGACCCGTATTCCAGTAGCATTGTACACAGCATTGACTATGGCGGAAGCTACTCCTACAATCCCAATT
>CAJQMW010000331.1 GCA_905479535.1 uncultured Maribacter sp.
CTTATCCGTAACATTATTATATTAGGCTTTAACTTAGATTTCCTTCGTATTTTTGTATAAAATTAAATTACGATGAAAGAGTATTCCATTACCGTTGTCAAGACCAACAATCCCAACATACTAAAATTCGAAACCAACCATCTATTAGTCAATAGGAAAAATTACGAATATAAAAATATAGACGAAGCCCAAAATTCCCCATTGGCGCAACAGCTTTTCCATTTGCCCTTTATTAAAACTGTGTACATATCCGGAAATTTCGTAGGATTGGAACGCTATGATATTGTGGAGTGGGAGGATGTAAAGGACGAAGTGGCCCAGCAGTTGGTAGAATATCTCAATGCTGGCGAGCTTGTGGTCATGGAAGAGGATACGCACAAACCTATCGCCGTTACGGTCTACGCAGAAGTGACCCCAAATCCTTCCACCATGAAATTCGTGGCCAGCAAAAAGATTGTAGGTGATACCTACGAATTCAAAAATATTGATGAGGCAAAAAACGCTCCTTTGGCATTGGCCTTATTTCAGTTTCCATATGTAAGACAGGTTTTCATAGATGAGAACTACGTTTCGGTCTCCAAATATGAAGTTGCGGAATGGGAAGATATCACCTTGGAACTTCGGGAATTGATTCGAAATTTCATTGCCGATGGAAAGGAGTTGGTTTCCCATGAGGCAAAATCCATTAATAAAGTGGCACATCCAGAAGCTATTGAAGAGAACGCTACGGAAAACCTGGACGATATTTCCAAGGAAATCATAGCAATCCTGGATGAATATGTAAAACCAGCGGTTGCCAGTGATGGTGGTAATATTCTTTTTAAATCCTACGAACCCGATAGTGGAACCGTCAACGTAATCCTCCAAGGGGCTTGTAGTGGTTGTCCTTCCTCTACCTTTACTCTAAAAAATGGAATAGAAACGATGTTGAAAAATATGATGGGCGAAAAAGTGAATGAAGTGGTGGCTTTGAATGGATAAAAAATAATCGGAAATGGGTTAGCCTTTCTGTCCTATAATCGTTATTTTTAAAGGAACACTAAAAACAAAAATTATGGCAGTTTTAAAGGTAATAGAAGTATTGGCTAATTCAGACACAAGTTGGGAAGATGCGGCCAAGAATGCGGTCGCACACGCTTCAAAATCGGTAAAAAACATTCGCTCCGTATATATCAATGAACAGAGTGCTACAGTAGAAGGTAGTAAAATGGTTAATTTTAGGGTTAATGTAAAGATTACCTTTGAGGTCAATTAACATATCTAAAAGCATCCAAGAAAAGCGCCTACTCGGCGCTTTTTTTATTATTTATATTTTCTATATTAGAGTAGCATGAGTGACCATAAATATACGAACGCACTGATCTCAGAAACAAGTCCTTACCTCTTGCAACACGCCCATAACCCGGTAAATTGGGAAGCTTGGAATTCAGAGGTGCTAAAAAAAGCTAAAGATGACAACAAGTTGTTACTCATTAGTATCGGTTATGCATCCTGCCACTGGTGTCACGTAATGGAAGAAGAGTGTTTTGAAAATGAGATGGTCGCGGACGTTATGAACAAGAATTTCGTTACTATAAAAATAGACAGGGAGGAAAGGCCGGATATAGACCAGATCTATATGGATGCTTTACAGTTGATGACCGGTAGCGGAGGTTGGCCCTTAAATATTGTTGCCCTACCTGACGGAAGGCCTTTTTGGGGAGCGACGTATGTAAAAAAACAAGACTGGATTCAGGTTTTGGAGCAGCTCAGCAACTTATTTCAAACCGAACCAAAAAAGGTCCTGGGCTACGCTGAAAATCTCTCCCAGGGCATCAGGGAAATTAATAAAATAGATACTGCCGAAAATTCAAATCTCTTATCCCTCGATAGATTGCAGAAAATCGTCAAAGATTGGTCGGCCTACTTTGACACCTTTCTAGGCGGTTTTAAAAGAGCGCCCAAATTTATGATGCCCGTAAACTTGAATTTTCTGCTACACTACGGTACGAAAGAAAAAGACAACGCTGTATTGGACTATGTAAACACAACGCTAACGCGAATGGCGTGGGGAGGAATCTTTGACCACGTAGGAGGTGGCTTTTCCCGTTATGCGGTGGATACTAAGTGGCACGTGCCACACTTTGAAAAAATGCTATATGACAATGGCTTACTCATAAGTCTCTATGCCAAGGCCTATGCACAATCAAAAAATCCGCTGTACGCAAAAACCGTTCGGAGGACCGTGGAGTTTCTAGAAGAGGAACTACTGGATAAACAAGGTGGATTTTATTCTTCTTTGGATGCGGATAGTTTAGTTGACACCGGAAATTTAGAGGAAGGGGCCTATTATGTTTGGACAGCGGAAGAATTAAAAAATGTATTGGGAGAGCACTACCCCATTTTCAAAGACTATTACAATATAAATTCCTACGGATTTTGGGAGCATGATACTTACGTTCTCATAAGGGATGCCTCCGACCCGATAATAGCAGAAAAACATCAATTGACTGAGTCCGAGCTTTCCCGGCATATGGCTTCCTGCAGACAACTATTAAAAGCCGAAAGGGAAAAAAGAATAAAACCAAGATTGGACGATAAGATTTTGACCTCTTGGAACGGATTAGCCCTAAAAGGATTAACGGATGCCCATCGTTATTTGGGAGATGACCATTTTCTGGAGCTTGCTTTAAAAAACGCAAAGTTCATCACCTCTAATTTGATGCGACCCAACGGTGGTTTGTTCCATAGCTTTAAAGATGGCAAAAGCAGTATCAATGCTTTTTTGGAAGACTATGCAGCGGTCATGGATGGGTTCCTTGGTCTTTATGAGGTTACCTTTGATAAAATCTGGTTGGAAAATGCAAGAAAACTATTGGACCATGTATTGGAAAACTTTACCGATAATAGCACAGGTCTGTTTTTCTTCACTTCCAAAAATGACGCCGTAGTTATTAGGAGAACCCTAGAGGTTAGCGATAATGTAGTTCCCTCCTCCAATTCCATCATGGCGTTAAACCTACTGAAGCTTTCCAAATTTTATCCTGATCAAAATTATGGTAATCGGTTAGAAAAAATGGTCCAGAATATGCAAAAGAATATTACCGAGCAGCCACAAAGCCATGCCAATTGGCTGCACTTAACTTTACTGCTTCAAAAACAGTTCTATGAAGTTGCTATCGTAGGAAAGGAATTCCGAAATAAAGCCTTCGAAGTTTTAAAGGAATATCTTCCAAATACAGTTATGGCTGCAACTGAAAAAGAAGGCTATATTACCTTATTGAAAAATAGGCACGTTCCGGATAAGACAAAAATCTATATTTGTGAGAAAGGCGTTTGCAAATTACCTTTGACACAAACAAAAGAAGCTTTGACTCAACTGCAGGATAATAAAGATGATTAACAATAGCTTAATGCTATTTTCTTGTGTTGCGGCTTTCAATTTTTGAGTTTTGCTAACTAATATACTAAAACGATAATGGAACAATTTACAGATTATAAAGAACATGCCGACAAAGCAATAGATTGGATATGGAACGCTATGCCTAACCTAATTTTAGCGATTGTTTTACTTTTTGCGGGATTATACGTCATACGCTTCATCAATAAATTGGTGCGAAAATTCTTTTTGAAGAAGGATTACGACTTGGCTCTGGAATCCTTCTTACAGAGCTTTATAAGCATAGCGTTAAAAATAGTTTTGTTCGTATTGGTCATTACCCAATTAGGAGTGCAAACGACCTCCTTGGCGGCTATTTTAGGTGCGGCAGGATTGGCCATTGGTCTCGCACTACAGGGCTCACTTTCAAATTTCGCCGGTGGTGTACTCATCCTTTTATTTAAACCCTTTAGGGTGGGAGATTTTATCTCTGCCCAAGGTGTTGATGGCACCGTAAAAGAAATTACGATTTTCACTACCAAACTCACCACTTTTGGAAATCAATTGGCTATTGTGCCCAATGGTAAATTGTCCAACGACAACATCATCAACTATAACGCCCAAGAAACCCGTAGGGACAAGATAGATGTTGGCATAGGCTATGGTTCCAATATCAAGAAGGCCAAAGACATCCTTCTACAAA
>CAJQMW010000332.1 GCA_905479535.1 uncultured Maribacter sp.
GTTGTTGTTTTTTGTGGGAGCCCCGCTAGGAGCAATTATTAGAAAGGGAGGTTTGGGCTTGCCCATGGTCATTGCCATTATTCTTTTCCTTATTTATTATTTTATGGGTGTTTTTGCAGGAAATTATGCGAAGGAAGGTAATATACATCCTATGTTGGGCGCATGGGTCTCTACTCTGATTATGTTACCTTTAGGTATATTTTTAACTAAAAGGGCCACAGAAGATAAAGGTATGGTGAGCTTCGGTGTCATTACCGATTTTTTCAAAAAACTGTTCAAGAAAAAGAAAAAAAAGTCATTACATGATAACGAAGATGGAGCATAAAATAAAATTGAATACCATAGAGGAAGCAATCGCTGACATTCGATTGGGCAAGGTTATCATTGTGGTTGATGACGAGAACAGGGAAAACGAAGGGGATTTCTTGGCAGCAGCGGAGCTTGCCACTCCAGAGACGGTAAACTTTATGGCAACCCACGGTAAAGGTCTTATCTGTGCACCGCTAACGGAACATAGGTGTAAGGAATTGGGACTTCACATGATGGTCAGCAACAATACGGATCCCATGGAGACTGCATTTACCGTATCCGTTGATTTAAGGGGCAGCGGTGTCACCACCGGTATTTCTGCCGCTGATCGTTCAAAGACCGTTTGCGCGCTGACCGATAAAAAAACAAAACCACATGATTTGGCAAGACCAGGTCATATTTTTCCGCTAGTGGCCAAAGAAGGCGGGGTTTTGAGACGTACCGGACATACGGAGGCCGCAATTGACTTTGCCAGATTGGCCGGTCTTAAACCAGCGGGAATCATTGTGGAAATCATGAACGATGACGGGAGTATGGCCCGTTTACCACAACTGTTTGAAGTGGCCCAAAAGTTTGATCTTAAGATTGTATCCATAGAGGATTTGGTCGCCTACCGGATGGAGCACGACAGCCTCATTCACAAGGAGACAGATTTTGATATTACCACGCGTTTTGGAGATTTTAGGCTGAGGGCCTATAAGCAAACTACGAACAATCACGTACATATCGCCTTGACTAAAGGACAATGGAAAAAAGGAGAAGAAATACTGACCAGAATTAACTCCACACTAGTAAACAATGATATATTAGGTACATTGACCAACAGTCCAGACCAAAAGTTGGAAGACATGTTCAATAAGATTAACAAAGAAGGTAAGGGCGCTATTGTCTTTATTAATCAAGATGCTCAATCGCTGAACCTTCTTTCCAGATTGGGAGAGTTGAAAGAATTACAGAAAAAAGGTATCTACAGAGCTCCAAGAATAGAAATGGACAATAAAGATTTTGGTATTGGGGCCCAAATATTGCATGATTTGGGAATTGAAAAAATGCGCTTAATGACGAACAGCACGCAAACCAAGCGAGTTGGGATTGTGGGTTATGGCCTGGAAATAGTGGATTACGTGTCCTATTGATGAATTTTCACATTTGCCGATATAATCGTTGCCATTTTTTCTGCCCGCTGTTTCACTTCGGCCTCCGTCCAAATTAATTTTATCAAAGAAGAAATCGTTCGCCCCATCCATTTATCGGAATTAGAGAAGTCTGATTTGTTATAGTCCGGGAGTTGATTTTTGATCTCTTCCGGTAGTTTACCCAAGGACCTCAGATTGGTCAAATGCTCCCATTTTTTATAATAGTGCCAATTGTTATCGAACCAATAAAAGCAAGCATCTATTCCCGCTTCGCCTAACGCTTTATGCGTAATTCTGGTCAATTCTTCCGATGGCAAAAAAAAGTTCAGAAATGAGTAGTTCTCCACTCCTCCCTCAGGCACTCTTCTAAACGTTACCCCATCAATTTTTTCCAAATAATCACGAATGATAGTATAGTTTCTTTTTTGAATATAAATAAATTCGTCCAATCTTTGAACTTGGGCGCAACCTACTGCGGCATTCAATTCTGAAATCCTAAAATTATAACCCAAAAAAGGATGTGACTCCGCTCCCCTATCCTTTCCCATATGATCGTGGCCATGATCTGAATAATGGTCGGCATTTTTATAATATTCCTCATTATTAGTGATGATTGCACCACCTTCTCCACAGGTAATCGTTTTTACGTAATCAAAAGAAAAACAGCCTAAATCGCCATAACTACCCAAGGGCCTACCTTCATAACTTCCACCAATAGCTTGACAAGCATCCTCCAATAAAATTAAATTATGTTTAGAACAAATGGTCTTCAGAGCATTTAAATCTGCCATTGAGCCGCACATATGTACAGGCATAACTACTTTGGTCTTGTCCGTAATGGCCTTTTCAACCGCCCTTGGGTCTAAGGTCAGCGTATCATCGATATCCACCAAAACCGGGATAGCTCCTATGGCCAAAATAGATTCAAAACTGGCTACAAAAGTGAAGGTGGGCATGATAACTTCGTCCCCCGCTCCTACTCCGGCACTCGCCAAAGCAACCGTTAGTGCAGCAGTTCCACTACTGACCAATTGTGCGTATTTGGTCTGCATCCGTTCAGCGAGAGCCTTTTCCAAATCCTTTGCCTTCCAATGGCCTTTTCGC
>CAJQMW010000333.1 GCA_905479535.1 uncultured Maribacter sp.
AAGGTTTTAAAAACCTTTGGGGTCTTTGCTTCATTCAATTTATTATCGCCGGATCAGACTTTGTAATAGCTTTTTTGCCTCAACGTTATCCTCGTCTAAACTTATTGCTTTTTTCAAATTCAGTATTCCGTTTTCTGAATCTTTTTTTTCAAGACAGACTTTTCCAAGTAAATAATAGGTGTATGAAGAATTTGGATATTTTATTATTGTTTTTGTGGCAAGGGTTAAAGCTTTGTACAATTGGTTTAGATTTAAAAGCATTGCAATAGCATTGTTCCAGTCCTTTACGTCGAATGAACTAACATCAATTAAATTATAGATGATCGGATTATCTTTTAAATAATAAAATGATGATAAATTTTCTTGCCACTTCGGGTTTTCCAAAAGTGCATTTTCGATGATGGAAACCGCCTTATCTTCATTTCCAGTTAGCGAATAGGCAAACGCCAATTTAGCATACATCCCATTCCAACCTTGTAACATAACCTCTGCTTTTGATAGTCTTTCCCTTCCTAAAGTCATATTTCCGGCATTGATTGCATATATAGCTTGGTTAAGTTTGATTCTTCCATAATGATAGTTTAGCAATCTGTTTAAATCATCTATGGGATTCTTGGAATTATCAATCCGTAAATCAATCTGGTTATACCATTCGTTTTCAACTCCCTTTACGACAAGCGCGGCAGATTGCTTTCCAGTGATTTGTCCCCCAGCTTCTTGACCGGCAATTAGGCTTTCCATAAGACGTTCGGAAAGTGGACCGGAAGCATTTTCATATGAAATAGCCATTTGTTCAAGTACGTTTGCGGCAAGTTGATTTCCCATTACAACATAATTTTCACCGAATAGATGATTGGACTCGCCTTTCCAATATTTTAAGGCTTCCCCTGTGAATGCGAAGGTATGTCCCTTTGCATCAATTCCGGAAACCTGCCTATAATGTGATTCATTATCCATACTTCTTGTTTTCTCAATTGCTTCCTTGATTGAAATACCTTTTTTTAGTTCTGCCAATCCATTTATTGCATAAAGGGGTTCCGTTTCCGCAATTACAGAAAACGCCCCAATTTCTGGCTCTATATAAATGGTAGAGTTTCCCACATAAATGTTATTGGTCGCTACAGCAATTCCCCATTCCTGATTTTCAGCGTCGTACGCTAAAATTGAAAATGTAGCATTTATATTCTTTTCATGTTGTAAACTAGGTAAGTTCTGCGCATGAAAAAGACATGAGTATAAAAGGATCGAAATAAAAACTGCAATTGATTTTATTACCATAACTCTCTTTTTAAGTGGAGGTAAAGAAAACCCGCTGAAATTTCAGCGGGTTTTGATTTTGGTTGCTTGGTCTTTAATTTCACTGAGCACAGTGCTTTACGTATATTTTGTAAAATCAAGATTAATATTTATGAACGCTACCTGAAACCGATTTGTTGGTTTTAACGGTGGCATTGCCGGAATAGGAGATGTTCGCTCCACTACTGGCATCCGCGGTAAGGGATTCGGACACGTTAACGCTTATATTGGAACCACTGCTACCATCCGCCCTGCATTCTCTGGCCAATAAATCCTTGGCCCTAATGTTGGCTCCACTACTACCGTCTACATATACTTTACCTGCTTTCCCGGAGATATCTATATTGGCGCCACTACTGGCATCTATTTCCAACTCGTTTGCCTCTACCTCTAGGCTTAAGATAGATCCACTACTGGACTCCACGTTCAATTCGTTTGATTTAATAACGTTCTGAGCCATTAAATGGGCGCCGCTAGAACTTTCTAAGGAAGTTATATTGGGTAAGGAGACAAAAACTTTTTTCGTTGCCCTACCAATATTCTCGATAGCGTGGATACGTAATCTTCCATTCTTTATATCTGTCCCGATAAGGTCGATAATATTTTCATCCGCCTCCACAGAGATGGAAAACCCATCATCTTGGGTAACATATACCTCCAAGCCTTCCGATGCCGAGACGACGGTAAACTCATCGCTAATTTCTCGATTTTCCTCAACGACTACGCCGTTTCCTTTTTGTCCCGTGCCAAAGTCGCCAAAGTTGATGTCAAAGCCGCATGAGGTCAAAAATAAAGCGAGTACCGCTGCCAATGTAATTCTAACTAGTGTTGTCATGATTATTGTTTTTTAGATTGATGTAAAATTGTTGTTTTTTTAGTCGTTGTTCTATTAATACTTACTGAAACGTCGCCTTTGCTTTCCGAACTGTACGCTGGGCGCCTTTTAATCCCTAGAGATGGTCCTTCTTACCGTAGTGTCCCCGTCCTCGGCCTTGATTTTTACGCCGTTTTCGTCCAGTTTCATTTTAAAAGATTCTCCATTGTCCTTAACATCGATATCGATACCATCTTCATTAATGATGATTTTTCCGCTCTCACCGTTTTCGTTTATGTTGATATCTATGCCGTTCCCGTTAATACGGATGCGGTTCTCGCTATCCTCTTCATACTCCATATCTTCAGGGCAATCCAAGCAGGTTAGCTCACCATTGGAAGTCATTTGCCAAATGTAATCATCAAGGTCGTTAACGTCCCTGTCCGTATCGGCGCGCATTTTCCAACTTCGGGCTTGGCCGCTATCGTATCGTAGTACCGTCCCAACGGGTAGAAACAAATCGGCTTTAACCTCCTGATCGTTAAACTTGTTCTTACCGGTAGTGGAGAGGAAATCATTGAATACAATCGTATTGCCTTCAACAGCATAGTCATATTCAATTTGCTCGGCGGTAGCCTTTGCTTTAACAAAGGAAGGTCCGTTGGCTTCTTTCCTGATCTTTAATCGAAAGACGGAGTCTTTTGATTTTTGAATACGGAAACGCACATCTTCCGATACCAAGATTTTATCACCGTTCTCATCATAGGTAATAATCATGTTACCCATATGCATCTGGTTATCCCTATCATAATCATAGGTAGCCATATTGATATTTAAGGTATCCACTGGGTTTGCCAGATATAGTTCACTTTCTGAAGTTGTGCTGCCGGTGTAGGCATGGGAAGCGGCTTCCCGAATACCGAAGACCACTAAAAGAATGACAGATAACAACCAGAGTCCCAATAAACTGAACTTGGCAATATTACCAATGGACTTTAAATTGTTCACCAAAATCTTCAATCCTAGGTAAAGTAGGAAGAAGAACGGTATGCCCACGGCAAAAAATGCAAGTAAGGAAACCAACCAAATGGGCAGGTTACTTGAGTTTATCACATTATAGAAATCTACTCCTGGCACATGTACCATATCCAAGATACCTACCGTCATTAGCCCTATAAAAAGACCGATTAAGGTGGAAGCACCGGTGATGATCAAAACAATGCCAATGAACTTTCCAAAGACCTTGAAAAGAAACATAATGATATCGCCAATAGTATCAAAGAATGTTTTTCCTCCTTTTTTGACGGTGTCGCCTACTTTTTCATAGTCCACACTTTTTACACGATCCGCTACGTCATCAAAACCCTCCTTTACTTTTCGCTCAATGTTGCTGATGTTTACCGTTTCCCCACGCATGTCCAATTTTTGGGAGGTAGTGCTTGCTTCGGGAATCAAGATCCACAAAAGACCGTACAGCAGTATAAATCCGCCACCAGAACCTATGGTTAGGAAAACCCATAGGATACGTACCCAAAGCGGGTCTATACCTAGGTAATGCCCCAATCCGGAGGAAACCCCGGCAACATATTT
>CAJQMW010000334.1 GCA_905479535.1 uncultured Maribacter sp.
AGACATCTGGACTCAAGGAAAACTTACGGCAAACAACACGATTCATATTCCTTTGTTTTTAACTAAAACGAACCAAGTGGCGGGTAAAATCCTAAAAGCCGCTGTAGCTATTGTAGGAGGTTCAAAGGCGATAACGCAACATATTGAAGGTTGCCCGGGCTGTCCTCATTGTATCTTGCAATCCTCTAAAAATAATGTCCTATGAACGTATTATTAATGGTCATTACAATTTTGGCGGTTCTCCTTTTGGTGTATGTTTTGGTACATTATCTAAGAGGAATCATCAAACTCTTAACCAGCATCGGTGGTAGTGGTTCTAGTTATTTGGCTAAATTAAGACTAGGTCTTAGGGCAATTGAAACTGAAACAGGGCATCTTCCTACTCAAGTTACCAAGCTGAATGGAGCCCTGACGGAAGTAGCAGGGGGACTAAAGGTGGTTGACGATGAATTAGAGGCATCTATAAACGCCGCGTTAAAACAAAAAGTGTAGTATGGAAACTGTAAACATTTTATGGTTGATATTATTGGTAGTTACGGTACTTGTACTACCTTATCTAATACATTTGCTGCATAAAACATGGCAAGCAGCTAGGTCCATCGAGCGCTATTTTAAAGAAATGAAAGAAGCTGGAATTGGAATTGCAAACAATACGGAACATGTTAAGGCCTTGGATGATACCATAGGTGTAGCATCGAGCATTTTAGGCGTTGCGGGGTCTATAAATGAACATTCAGACACCTTAAAATCAACATTAGCGGCCAGAGCGGAAAAAATAAATTAGAAATACTATGAATACAACAACACTATTTGTAGCCACCCTTATAATCGTTACCCTTTTGGTGTTGGTGTTGGTTATATATCTTATATTGATCATAGTTGCGCTACGAAGAGCAGGAACCCATCTAGAAGGTCTGGCTGGAGGACTGAAAAAAATACAGGATGATACCGGACCATTGGGAGAGAAAGTAGGAGTCATTAATGGTGCACTACAACAACTCCACAGTGGATTATCTTCAGTAGATTCCCATTTAGTGGCAATAGCAAAAGTTTTGAAACTAGTCTGATTAGAATAATTTAAATAATAATATCGCCTATGTGCTTTAAAAATTTACCGATTGCATTTGATGAAGATGGAAACGCCTATTTAAAGGAGGGTCTCAAGGATCCTTATGAGCATAAAGTAGTCGATTTAGGCGAGGAGCAGGAAGTTTTAAAAGGCTTGTTGGAACGCAATGGATTTATCAGAAATATAGATTATGATCCAGTAACCCGTGTTGCTGGTGCACTAGCATTTCATAGCGTAGTTGACTTGGAAAAAAGGAAGGTACTGTCTACAAACTCAATGGCTACCCTGTTTCGTGGCTATGAAGTGATTCTCAAGGGAAGAGACCCTAGAGATGCGGCTTATATCAGTAGTAGGGCCTGCGGAGTTTGTGGTGGTGTACACGCTACAACCGCGGCCTTGGCCATTGAAATGGCATTGGACATCAAGCCACCACCATTAGGTATTGTTATGCGTAATATTCTTTTGGCCATTGAATACCTCTACGATCATCCATTACACCTTTTCTTGTTGGCAGGTCCAGACTATTCAGAAGAATTGGTTCGTGAGACCAATCCTGAACTCATAGATAAGGCGGCAGCTACCAAAGCAAAGAATAAAGATGTTCATGGTTATGAAACCGTTTTGGATATCATGAAAGATTTGAACCCTCTCAAAGGTAAATTATATCTCGAGGCATTGTCAATGACCCGTGTGGCTAGAGAAGCATACGTTTTTATCGGGGGTAAATATCCCCATCCTCAGTCTGTTGTGCCAGGCGGACTTTCAGTAACCGTGACTGCTTCTGTTCTTAATGAAGTTTACAGTCGATTGATTAAGTTTTTTGACTATAGCCAGAAAGTAACAGGAATCTGGGATGATGTCTTTGATTTCTTTTTGGAAAGTAATCCGGAATATGCAAAGTGCGGTATTCGACCTGCTACCATGATGGATACCGGAGTTTGGGACAGACCAGACTATTATGATGCTTCCTTTGAAAATTGTGATAAGTGGGGAGAAGCAAGATGGTCTACGCCAGGGGTTTTGGTAGATGGCGAGGTGGTTACCACGAAACTTACCGAATTGAATGCAGGTTTGGAAGAATTTGTAGAACATTCCTATTATGAAAAATGGGATGGGCATCGGTTTAAAGAAGATGCCAATGGCATGCCTTTGAGTCCTAATCATCCTTGGAACAAAGAGACCATTCCTAAACCCGGAAAGCAAAGCTGGAAAGACCGTTATAGCTGGGATACTGCTCCTACATGGGACAGAATGCCGATGGAAGCTGGTGCATACACCAGAATGTATATGACCGCAAAAGCGCAAAAGGCCCCTGCAAGTCAATTTTTGGAAAATACAGGAACAAGCATGAAAATACATGTGCCCAAACATTTTCTCCCAGGAAAAACCTTGGAATGGAAAATTCCCGAACATTGGAACGCTTTTGAACGTAACAGAGCAAGAGCGTATTGTATACCTTATTCAGCCATGGTCGCTTTGGATAATTGGATGTTGGCAATGGATCTTATCAAAAACGGAGAAACAAAAGTTAGTGTGCCCTATGAAATTCCTAAAAAAGGAACCCATATCGGATTTGGAGCATGGGGCGCTGGAAGAGGTTTCCTAACGCACCACCTTATTGTCGAGAACGGTGTTATTGAAAATTATCAGATTATAACCCCTTCAACGCTTAATGCGGCACCAAGAACTCCTTGGGGTGAAATGGGCCCTTATGAAGAGGCTGTACTAAATACACCCATTCTTGAAAAATTCGATAAACCAGAAGACTATAAAGGTATCGATATTTTAAGGGCCATTCGAAGTTTTGACCCTTGTATGCCCTGTACCACACATATCATGGCTAAGGATTCAGACCATATGGTAACGAGGGAAGTAACGACCTGTGCCTGTGGCGTCGAATAAAAGCGTGCTTATCGGTACGGTAGGGTATCATCTACTTCGTAACCATTCCGTTGGACCAATGCTACTACCTCAGTTGCAGTCTATTTCGTGGAACGGTAACGTTACTGTGGAAGAAATGAACTGGGGTCCTATTGCCATTGTCCAATACTTTCAGACCTTAAAAAGTGTTTTCGACAGAGTAATATTTTTAGTTGCACTAGAACGGCCTGAAAGAAAAATCGGTGATATTAATGTATACCAATGGTTAGGACACTTACCTTCTGAAAAACAGATTCAGGCCTGTGTTGGCGATGCGGCCACTGGAGTAATTTCTGTGGAAAATCTTTTGGTCATTGGCGAGCACTTCGAGATTTGGCCCGAAGAAGTATTTTTGGTAGATGTTGAACCTGGAGTTGAGCAGGCGGGAGAACACCTCACTGCGGAGGTTGATGCAAAAATTCCTGAAATTTTACGTATTTTAGAAGACCTAGCGGAGAAACAAGATATTGTTTTAGATACTAAAAAATTAAGGGGCGACACCTTATTTGAAGAAAGTTTATGAAATGAGCCATAATTAGGGTTTCCTCAGAAAGTAAATATGCAACAAAAAACTATTTTTCAGATTTTCAATATGCCCGTATACGCATTTTAAGCCATTTTAACGGTACTTTTCTCAAAGGCAGTGTTTTTTAGATTGCGGGAATTTCATATT
>CAJQMW010000335.1 GCA_905479535.1 uncultured Maribacter sp.
CAAGACAGCTTCAAAATGATGTTGAAAATTCTATTCTTACCGGACCCAGAGCAATTCTTGGAAGTACATATATAGACGGCGCAAAGCCCGGAGAAGCTTCAACTGTAGAAGCTCCGGGAAATAAAGAAGATGGGGAAAAGCTTGTCCACCTTTTATTAGACAGAGGAGTTGATTTTATTAAAATTTATGATGCAATACCTAGAGAAGCATATTTTGGTATAGTAGATGAGGCTAATAAGAAAGGGCTACCGTTTGCCGGTCATGTTCCATTGTCGATAAAAGCATCTGAGGCTTCAGATGCAGGTCAAAAGAGTATCGAGCATTGTTGTGCGGGAAGTCTCTTCGAAGAGTGTAGTTCCGAAGAAGAAAAACTTCGAGACCAAATCACCAAACTCATTCAATCAAGAGAACCAAAAAACATGTATAATTTGGTTTTGGAATTGGTTAAAACCTATGATGCTGTAAAATGTCAAGAAGTGTATAAAAAATTTCTCGCAAACAATACTTTTTACACACCTACTTTAGTTGCGACAGAAATGGATAACATATTAAAAAAAGATGATTGGAGAAATGATCCAAGACTTAAATATCTACCCAAGAATGAACTTGAATTTTGGATTGAGGATGAAGTAGCAACAAAAGAGTTACTTGGTATACAGGATCCCTTAATTAGAGAAAAGCGATTCGAAATTGTTGGTGATATGAATAAAGCTGGAGTGAAACTTCTAGCAGGTTCTGACTGTGGAGTATTTGGAGTACATTACGGATTTGGACTTCATAATGAGTTGGAGTTATTAGTTGAGGCTGGATTGACAGAATTGGAAGCATTGCAGACAGCCACTTTAAATGCAGCGGTATATGCTGATAAATCAGATTCATATGGGGATATTAAAATTGGTTTGATGGCAGATTTAATCCTATTAGAGGCAAACCCATTAGATAATATTAGTAATACAAAACGTATTTTTTCAGTATTGTCTAATGGTAAATATTATGACCGGCAAAGTCTTGATTCCATATTAGAGAATGTGGCAATTGAAGTAGCCAAGCAAAATTATAAAAAACTGTTCCCAACACCGGTAACCGTTGCACAAGCCCCTAATCGGTCAAATAATAGATGAATATAGCCTCTCTACGGGGCTTTTTTCTTGTCGGATCAGTATTGAAGAGTCAATTTTCGATGCCTTAGCAAAGCTGAAAACAGGTCTCGGACAACACTTTTCACAAAGACCTTAAAAGCAAGTTGCCCCGCCCCGCTCTTTACCCGTTTCCCTTCGAATTTCAGGTACTTTTTTAGGTTGTAGGCGATAGCCGATAGGTGCATCACCTTGTTGGCCTGTTTGATTCCGATGGTATTTATCTTGCGCAGGCCCATGAACTGGGTCAGGGTGCCGAACACTGGCTCTACCGTGCTCTGCCTTTTCCCTTTCATATACCTTCCCTGTGGGCTTTCCACCCTGTCGATGTTGCGTTCGTATTCCTCCCGATAGTAGGTCACCGAGAACTGTTTCTCGTTCACCTTGCCCAAGCAGCTTTCCCTGAGCGGGCAGCCCTTGCAGATCTTGCTCGATGCACGGTACGCTTTCTTTTTCGTCTTGGTCCGGCTGTCCAGAAATACTTTTTTGAAGGGGATCACTTTGCCCTGCGGGCATAGGTAATGGTCGTGTTCCCTCACATATACCATGTTCGAGGGGCCGCCCTTGTAAGTACCATGGGGCGGTATGAAACTCTTTAGGTTACGCTTCTCCAGAAAAGCATAGTTCTCCCCGTTACTGTAGCCTGTGTCGGCGACACAGTTCTCCCAAACCAGTCCTTCTTTCCATAAACGGGTGTGCAACCGTTTTACGATATCCTGAAGTTGTTGGTTGTCCTTCCCGTCGGCATGGTAGGCCCTGATATCGGTTATCACGTGGTGGGCGGTGTCGACGCTCAACTGGCTCAGGTAGTTCAGCTTCCTGGCCTTGCCGGGCTTTACGCTTATCCTGGCATCGGGGTCCGTGGGGCTGTAATGTGTTTTGTTACTGGTATATTTTGAACCTTTATTACCTGCACCGGGCCTCTGGTCCTGGTCCTTCGCCCACTTCCTGTTGCGGCCCTTGATCGCGTCCAGTTCCTTCTTGTTCGCCGTGACCTTACGCTGTCCTTTGTCCGATCTGTCGTTCTTGGATCTACGATGGGGAACTTCCTTGTCCATAGCGCTGATGGCACGTATCTTCCTTAAATGTTCGTCCAGTTCTTCTTCGGGCACCTTAAGCTCGAGTGTGTCCATACTTGCATTCGCCTTTACGGGTGCGGAATCGATTGCCTGGGTATGACCTGAGACCATGCCCTTTTCGACGCACATGGCCAGTACCTTGGTAAAGACTTCTTCAAAAATATGTTCGGGGTACAGTTGGCGTGTTCTACTTATCGTAGAATGCCATGGCAGTTCCTCGTCGATGTCGTAGCCAATGAAATAAAGGATGTCCATACGCATGGAGCAACGGGCGATAAGTTGGCGGTCACTGATAAGGTTCTCCAGATAACCCACTAAACACAACTTGAAAAATACAACGGGGCCGATACTCTTTTGACCGCTCTCCCCATAATAGGGCCGAGTCAACTTGTATAGAAAACGTAAATCCAGTACAGCTTTTAAACGCCTGTAGAAATTGTTCTTCGGTATGCGTTCGCTCAGCTGGAAACTGGCGAAAAGTTTCTCCTGGTACTCCTTTTTTCCCTGCATACCTAAAGTTACGATCCATCTCCCGATCGGCAATGATCATCGACCG
>CAJQMW010000336.1 GCA_905479535.1 uncultured Maribacter sp.
CAGGCGCTTCTCCCAAGAAAAAAGTCGTTGAGTTCCAAGGTTTTGAAGGTGAGTTTAAGTTGGGAGACACTGTGGGTGTTGATGTTTTCGTGGAAGGCGAATTCGTTGATGTCATAGGAACTTCCAAAGGTAAAGGGTTCCAAGGAGTTGTAAAAAGACATGGTTTCGGTGGTGTTGGTCAATCAACCCACGGTCAGCACAACAGACTTAGGGCTCCTGGTTCCATTGGTGCCGCCTCATATCCTGCGAGAGTTTTTAAGGGAATGAAGATGGCCGGTAGAATGGGAGGTGATCGGGTTACCGTTCAAAACCTTAAAGTTTTAAAGGTAGTTCCGGAAAAGAACCTTTTAGTAGTAAAGGGATGCGTACCGGGCCATAAGAATTCTTATGTAACTATACAAAGGTGGATGTAATGAAAGTATCAGTTTTAGATATAAAAGGAAAAGACACGGGTAGAAAGGCAGACCTTTCTGACGATGTTTTTGGTATAGAGCCAAACAACCATGCTGTTTATTTGGACGTTAAACAATATTTAGCGCACCAAAGGCAGGGTACCCATAAGGCAAAGGAAAGAGCTGAAATTGCAGGAAGTACCAGAAAGATAAAGAAGCAGAAAGGTACAGGTACGGCCAGAGCCGGTAGTATTAAGTCTCCGATCTTTAGGGGTGGTGGACGAATTTTTGGGCCAAGACCTAAAGATTATACCCAAAAATTGAATAAAAACTTAAAGCGTTTGGCACGAAAGTCCGCCTTAAGTTTGAAGTCTAAGGAGAAGGCAATTTTAGTCGTTGAAGATTTCGATTTTGATGCTCCAAAAACAAAAGATTTTGTACAGGTTTTGAAGTCCTTGGGCTTGGAAAACAAAAAATCTTTATTTGTGTTGGGCGATTCAAATAAAGGCGTATATTTGTCTTCGCGTAATTTCAAGGGGTCTGAGGTTATAACTAACTCAGAATTAAGCACTTACAAAATATTGAATGCAAACAGTGTAGTATTGTTGGAGGGCTCCCTAGAAGGAATAGAAACGAACTTAAATAATAAGTAAAACCATGAGTGTGTTAATAAAACCGATTATAACGGAAAAGATGACCGCTGATAGCGAGCTGAATAACCGTTATGGGTTTATCGTAGATCCTAAAGCAAACAAAATTCAGATCAAGGATGCCGTGGAAGCCGCTTATGGTGTTTCGGTCAAAAAAGTGCGTACAATGAATTATGGCCCCACTAGAAAATCCAGGTATACGAAAACTGGAGTTCAGCATGGTAAAACGAATGCTATCAAAAAGGCAATCGTTGATGTTGTGGAAGGTGATATAATTGATTTTTACAGTAATCTATAAAGACGAAGAATGTCAGTTAGAAAATTAAAACCAATCACTCCTGGACAGCGTTTTAGAGTAGTCAATGGATTTGACGCCATTACTACTGATAAGCCGGAGAAGAGCTTGCTCGCTCCGTTAAAAAAGTCCGGAGGTAGAAACAGTCAAGGAAAAATGACGATTCGCCAAAAAGGTGGGGGTCATAAAAGAAGGTATCGTGTTATTGATTTTAAGAGGGATAAACAAGATGTTGCCGCCACAGTGAAGTCCATTCAATACGATCCTAACAGAACTGCATTTATAGCTTTATTGGAATATGCGGATGGTGAGAGGCGGTATGTGATAGCTCAAAATGGCTTACAGGTTGATCAGCAGGTCACCTCGGGTCCTAGCGCAGCTCCGGAAATCGGCAACGCTTTGCCATTAAGTGAAATTCCTTTGGGTACCATTATTTCATGCATTGAGTTGCGTCCCGGACAGGGCGCGGTTATGGCAAGAAGTGCCGGGACTTTTGCCCAGTTGATGGCCAAGGACGGTAAGTTTGTAACCGTTAAGATGCCTTCTGGAGAGACGCGACTGATATTATCTACTTGTATGGCAACAGTTGGGGCGGTTTCAAATTCGGACCATCAGTTATTAGTTTCCGGAAAAGCGGGTAGAAGTAGATGGTTGGGTAGAAGACCAAGGACAAGACCTGTGGCAATGAACCCTGTAGATCACCCGATGGGCGGTGGTGAAGGACGGGCATCCGGTGGTCATCCAAGGTCTAGGAACGGTATACCTGCTAAAGGTTTCAGAACACGTACCAAGACAAAGAGTACCAACAAGTATATTATAGAACGTAGAAAGAAATAAAAAGAAGAAAGAAATGGCACGTTCACTAAAAAAAGGACCTTACGTTCACTATAGTTTAGAAAAGAAGATTCAGCAAAGCGCTTCTTCCGGAAAAAAGTCTGTAATAAAGACTTGGTCCAGAGCATCTATGATCACTCCCGATTTTGTGGGAATGACAATTGCTGTGCACAACGGAAGACAGTTTGTACCGGTTTTCGTCACTGAGAACATGGTAGGGCATAAATTAGGAGAATTTTCACCAACAAGATCTTTTAGGGGTCATGCCGGTGCAAAAAATAAAGGTAAAAAGTAAGCTATGGGAGTTCGTAAAAAACAGATGGCCGAAAGAATAAAGGCTGAGAAGCAAAAAGTAGCTTTCGCAAAACTGAACAACTGTCCTACCTCGCCTAGAAAAATGAGACTGGTGGCTGATTTGATTCGAGGACAGAAAGTTGAAACGGCTTTGGCTATCCTAAGGTTCAATTCAAAGGAAGCTTCGAGAAAATTAGAAAAGTTGTTGCTTTCCGCTTTGGCCAATTGGCAAGCAAAAAATGAAGAGGGTAACTTGGAGGAAGCCGACTTGGTCATATCAGAAATTAGAGTGGATAGCGGTACCATGCTCAAGAGGTTAAGACCTGCTCCACAGGGAAGGGCACATAGAATTAGAAAGCGTTCTAACCATGTAACATTGGTTCTGGGCGCTAACAATAATACACAAAGCTAGAATGGGACAGAAAACAAATCCAATAGGAAACCGTCTTGGAATCATCAGGGGATGGGAATCAAACTGGTATGGCGGAAATGATTATGGTGATAAACTAGCCGAGGACAGCAAGATCAGAAAGTATATCCATGCCAGGCTATCTAAAGCCAGTGTTTCTAGGGTGATTATTGAGCGCACGTTGAAATTGATTACCGTTACCGTTACTACTGCAAGACCCGGTATCATTATTGGTAAGGGTGGACAGGAAGTTGATAAGCTCAAGGAGGAACTTAAGAAAATTACTGGTAAAGAGGTTCAAATCAATATTTACGAAATAAAAAGACCTGAGCTTGATGCCAATTTGGTAGCTGCGAGTGTGGCACGTCAAATTGAAAGTAGGATTTCATTTAGACGGGCAATAAAAATGGCTATCGCCGCTGCCATGAGAATGAACGCGGAAGGTATTAAGATACAGATTTCCGGTCGTTTGAACGGTGCAGAAATGGCACGTTCAGAATCTTACAAAGACGGTAGAATTCCATTATCAACTTTTAGGGCGGATATAGATTATGCATTGCAAGAAGCCCAGACAACTTATGGTAAGTTGGGTATCAAAGTTTGGATAATGAAGGGTGAGGTATATGGTAAGAGAGAATTATCCCCGTTAGTTGGGATGCAAAAAGGACAAGGAAAAGATTCTAGGAAAAAAGATGGGGGTAGAAAGCCACGTCGTAGAAAGTAATTTTTTAAAGAAGTAGAAAAATGTTACAACCGAAAAGAACAAAGTTCCGTAAAATGCAGAAGGGCCGTATGAAGGGCAATTCTGGTAGAGGACACCAGCTTTCAAATGGTATGTTCGGTATAAAGTCAATGGACGCTTCATTCTTGACGTCCCGTCAAATTGAGGCAGCACGTATTGCCGCGACAAGATATATGAAGAGGGAAGGTCAGCTATGGATTAAAATATTTCCGGACAAGCCTATCACCAAAAAACCTTTGGAGGTACGTATGGGTAAAGGGAAAGGGGCACCAGAATATTTTGTTGCCGTAGTTAAACCGGGAAGGATTATGTTCGAGGTTGCAGGGGTTTCCCTTGATATTGCAAAAGAAGCTTTAAGATTGGCGGCTCAAAAACTTCCTGTAAGAACAAAGTTCATAACCGCCAGGGATTATACCGTTGAGAATTAATCGTAGGAACAATGAAAAAACAAGAAATTAAGGAATTGTCTGTTGAAGGACTTACGGAAAAACTTGCTGAGTACAAAAAACAACATGCCGATTTAAAATTGGCGCATTTCGTTACACCATTGGAGAATCCTCTTCAAATAAGGAAAGTAAGAAGAACGGTTGCGAGATTAGCAACGGAATTAACAAATAGGGAAAACCAATAACTGGTTCTGCTTTATGGAAGAAAAGAGAAATTTAAGAAAGGAAAGAGTTGGGGTAGTAACCAGTAACAAGATGGAGAAATCTATTGTAGTTGCAGAGGTAAAGCGCGTAAAGCACCCTATGTACGGAAAATTCGTTTTAAAAACGAAAAAATACGTTGCGCATGACGAGAAAAACGACTGCAAAGAGGGTGATACCGTAAAAATTATGGAAACTCGTCCAATGAGTAAGACGAAGTGTTGGAGATTAGTAGAAATCTTAGAAAGAGCTAAATAAGTTATGTTACAGCAAGAATCTAGATTAAAAGTAGCGGATAATACCGGAGCAAAGGAAGTTTTAACTATCCGTGTTTTGGGAGGTACTAAAAGAAGGTATGCTTCTATTGGTGACAAAATTGTTGTTACTGTAAAAGAGGCTACTCCGAACGGAGGTATTAAAAAAGGAGCTGTTTCTACAGCCGTTGTTGTCCGAACAAAGAAAGAAGTTAGAAGGCCAGATGGTTCTTACATCAGATTTGATGATAATGCATGTGTTCTTTTAAATCCGACTGGAGAAATGAGAGGCACACGTGTTTTTGGTCCCGTAGCAAGAGAGCTAAGGGATAAGCAATTTATGAAAATTGTATCATTGGCCCCTGAGGTATTATAATATGATGAGTAAGATGAAGAAATTAAAAATAAAGACTGGAGATACTGTTAGAGTTGTTGCAGGTGACCATAAAGGTTCTGAAGGCAAGATTATGATAGTTAATCTAGAGAAGAACAAAGCCATTGTGGAAGGTGTTAATATGGTCTCTAAACATGAGAAACCTAGCGCTAAGAATCCTCAAGGTGGTATTGTAAAAAAAGAGGCTTTGATGCACATTTCAAACTTATCCTTAATAGATCCTAAATCAGGTGATACAACAAGGGTTGGTTATGATGTTAGAGATGGCAAAAAAGTTAGGTTTTCTAAGAAATCCAATGAAGTAATTTAGTTATGGCTTACGTTTCAAGATTA
>CAJQMW010000337.1 GCA_905479535.1 uncultured Maribacter sp.
TACCCATTCTTTTTTCTTAACCTTTAAAAGTGAAGACGATAGGGCGGTTTATTTACCCCACCCCGACCATAGGGCATTTGGTGAGGTATTGGGTCCCCATCTGGACGATGTATTGGTGATAGACTATTGGACAAAATAAAAGTTTAAGGAAATATGGTGTTTTACATTTCATCGCGCAGTTAAATTTGTGTTTTTCTAAACCTCTTAACCTTTAGACTTCTAAACTCGTAGACTTTCCAAAATTGCCTTATTAATGCTTTTTACCAAACCCGGCCCTTCGTAAACAAAGCCGGTCCATAGTTGGATTAAATCTGCTCCGGCGGCCAATTTTTCCAGTGCATCTTCAGGAGAAAGGATTCCCCCTACCCCAATAATTGGAAATGCCTTGTTACTCTTTTCTGCCAGAAATCGTATCACCTCTGTGCTTCTATCCTTAAGTGGTCTGCCACTAAGTCCGCCTATTTCTTCCTGTAAATAAACATCGGATTTAAGATTCTTTCGATCAATAGTAGTGTTCGTGGCAATAATGCCATCAATCTTGGTAATTTCCACTATTTCAATAATATCCAATAGTTGACTTTCTGTTAAATCCGGGGCTATTTTCAGTAATATGGGCTTTCGCTTTACTCCGTTCTTAATGGCGTATTTGTCGTTTTCTCTTTGCAACTCCATCAATAACGCAGTAAGCGGTTCCTTGTCCTGTAACTCCCTAAGACCGGGTGTATTCGGAGAACTAACGTTGACAACAAAATAATCCACATGGTCAAATAGGGCATCAAAGCATATTAAATAGTCCTTTACGGCTTCGTTGTTGGGGGTCAATTTATTTTTCCCAATATTTCCACCAATCAATACTTTATGTTCCTTCTTCAGCTCATCCACGGCATCAAAAACGCCTTGGTTATTAAAACCCATACGATTGATTATTGCTTGGTCCTTCTTAAGCCTGAACAGTCTTTTTTTAGGATTTCCTTCTTGCGGTTTTGGGGTGAGTGTGCCAATTTCTATAAAACCAAAGCCAAAGTCAGATAATTCATTGTATAAGATGGCATTCTTATCAAAACCCGCCGCTAAACCGACCGGGTTTTTGAACTTTAGACCAAAAACCTCCTTTTCCAATTGTGCATCATCGAGGACGAAACTTGCACGAAACAATTTGGACAGTCCCAGTTTTGAAAAAAAACGTATCATCATAAAACTGATATGATGAACCTGCTCCGGATCTAACAAAAACAAAATGGGTCGGACTAAAGATCTATACATAGGGGTGGGGTAATTTAGCGCAAAAATACAAACTGTAAGGGATAAACGGTTATTTGTGCGGCCACAAATAACTGAACGCGGTCAACGGTTTTTTATAGGGACACTGTCATTATACACCGCGGGGACTACTATAAAAGGTGATCGGGAAGCTTCCTTACAAAGCGATAGGTAAAGCTCATACTGCTTCTCATTGAAAAGAGCCAATACTTTTTTATCGATCATCGTCTGAATAACAGCCATGCTATCCATTACTCCTCTATACTTATCGGCAAGCTGTCTTAATTCTGTAGCATTGGATTGTGGGTGCCTTTTCATCACATTCTCCAATTGGTCATTTAAAAGCTCGTTCCTATATTTTAATTCGGCACCAAAATTCGCCAATTTCTCTTGTTGTATTTCGTTCATCTGAAAGACCTCAATTAAGGTGCCATCTTCCGTTAATCCTACGCCCAAAACACAATCTGCCTGTGCCATCGTAGCAGCACTAATAAAAACGAACACCAATGAAATAAACTGGTTCTTAATCATGGACATCACATATTTAAAGCTTCACGAAAATACGATTTATAACCCTATTTTTGAATAAAAAATTTCCTGAAACCGATTATCCCCGAGGCAAGCCGTAGGGGTGTTTTGCCGGTTTCATTTTGGCCTTTGGGCCAAAAACCGTCCCGCATGTGCGGGGTTACATTTGCCCCACCCGGTCCCGAACCGGGAGCGAAAAGGCAATTCCGACCTTGTGCATTCCTCTCGCTACGCTCGTCGGATGCAAGAGGAGAGGTGTAATCGGAAAGGAGGCAGAGCCTTCGAAGAATTATTTAGATTTAAAACCTTATTCATGCAACACATCATTGAAAGATTTATAGGCTACGCAAAAATAGATACGCAGAGCGACCCAAATTCAAACACTACTCCAAGTACCACTAAGCAGTGGGATTTAGCCCATAAGCTGATCGATGAATTAAAGCAAATAGGGCTACAGGAAGTTACCATAGATGATAACGCCTACATCATGGCGACTTTACCAAGTAATGTCAGCCATAAGGTTCCCACTATTGGTTTTATTTCCCATTTTGATACAACTCCAGATTTTAGTGGGACCCATGTGAATCCCCAAATCATTGAAAATTATGATGGAAAAGATATCGTTCTGAATGAAAAGCTTGACATTGTATTATCTCCAGAATACTTTGATGATTTACTACTGTACAAAGGCCAAACCTTGATTACAACGGACGGGACAACGCTATTAGGTGCAGATGATAAAGCCGGTATTACGGAAATTGTTACCGCAATGGAATACCTTATAAAAAATCCCGAAATCAAGCATGGTACTATTAGAGTAGGTTTTACTCCAGATGAAGAAATAGGTAGGGGCGCGCACAAATTTGATGTAACGGCTTTTGGTGCACAATGGGCGTATACTATGGATGGTAGCCAGATAGGCGAATTAGAATATGAGAATTTTAATGCCGCCGGAGCCAAGCTAAAAATTAGCGGCAAAAGTGTACATCCTGGATATGCCAAAGGAAAAATGGTCAACGCCATCAATATCGCCAATGAGTTCTTAAGTACTTTACCAGAAAAAGAAACTCCAGAACATACAGAAGGCCGTGAAGGTTTTTATCATGTGAACCACTTTGACGGAGCTATAGAAATCGCTCATGTTGAATTAATCATAAGAGATCATGACCAGAACAATTTCTTACGACGAAAAAAGTTTTTAAAAACAACCGTGAAGGAACTTAATCAAAAATATGGAGATTGTATCACCTTAGAAATAAAGGATCAATACTTTAATATGCGTGAAAAAATAGCGCCTGTCATGCATATAGTAGAAATTGCCAAACAGGCCATGGAAGAAGTAGGAATTGAACCTATTCTTAAGCCCATACGTGGCGGAACAGATGGTTCCCAATTGAGCTTTATGGGGCTTCCCTGTCCCAATATTTTTGCCGGTGGGCATAATTTCCATGGTAAGTATGAATACGTTCCTGTGGAGAGCATGCAAAAGGCAGTTGACGTTATCGTAAAAATTTGCGAACTTACTGCAACTAAAGATTTAGCATCATGGATAAATCCGAAAAGATAGAAGCATATTATGGAGAAGAACATGATTACAAAAAGGCTATCGGAATCTTACGTGACCTGGTCCTTAAGACTAATCTAGAAGAAACTTATAAATGGAATTTTCCCACGTATACTTTGGATGGAAAAAATGTTTTGTCCATTTGTAAATTCAAAAAACATTTTGGTATTTGGTTTTTTAACGGTGTCTTTTTAAGCGATAAGAAAAAAGTACTGCAAAATGCACAAGAGGGGAAAACCCAGGCCATGCGGCATTGGAAATTCAATTCCATTGATGAAATAGTCGAAAAAATTGTATCGGCTTATATAAACGAAGCTATTGAAAACCAGAAAAAGGGAATTCAGCTAGGCCCAAAAAAGAAAACCCCGGTCAGTTTTAAAATACCGCCTGAATTAAAAGTTGCTTTAGAAAAAGACGCAAACGCCAACAAGTTGTTCAAGAAATTAGCTCCCTATAATCAAAAGGAGTACTCAGAGTATATAGCCTCCGCAAAACAGGATAAGACCAAAGACTCCCGTTTGGCAAAAATACTTCCGATGATCAAAGAGGGAAAAGGACTCAACGATAAATATAAGTAGACTCAAACTTCGAAAGCACTTATTTAGAGCATGGGCAGTTTCCACCCGTTGTTATAGTTGGCCCTTATTAATTTATTTGCTTCCTCATTCTTAAATTTTCCGGCATTCTCGTCCCAATAAATTCTATTACCGGTTTTAAAGGCTACATTACCCATATGGGAAACCAGAGCAGCATCATAACCAACCTTGATAGGCGCGTTCAATTTGGAAGCATCCCTGCTTTTCACCGCCTCTATAAAATTAGCGGTATGCAAATCCAGCCCGCTGAGCTCTCCCCTGTCAAATGAAGATGCCTCCATTTTTGGTATGCCCTTTTGACCCCAACCTTGGAATTCTTCCTCCGGGATAATTTCCCAACCCTGCCTGTCCAAAACTAGCGTTCCGTTATTTCCAATAAAGGCAATCCCATGGTTGCGTCCATAATTACCACCATTAATACCCGTGGCGTGTTCCCATAGAATCGAGAATCCATCGTACCCATAAACGGTTTGCAAGGTATCCGGAGTTTCCGATGCATCATTAGGGTACGCAAATTTTCCTCCCAATGCCATAACAGATTTTGGAGTACCGGCCTTCATGCCATAAAGTGCATAATCAATAAGATGTACCCCCCAATCCGTCATCAGTCCACCGGCATAATCCCAAAACCATCTAAAATTAAAATGGAATCTGTTTTTATTGAATGGTCT
>CAJQMW010000338.1 GCA_905479535.1 uncultured Maribacter sp.
AATCAAAAAATTCAATTCTAAAAATTTTACGGCTGAAAGGTTAGAGAAAATCCTGTTGAATTTTAATTCCAAGTCCTTAAACAAAAGGATTACCTTAAATACCGATGGCAAATTACTGTTTCTAGAGAGTGATGAAATCCTATATGCGGAATCCGATGGAAACTACAGTACTATATTCCTGGCTGATGGCCAAAAAATTGTGTTGACCAAAAAATTAAAGGAAGTGAACGCGATTCTTCCCGAAGATTCCTTTTTTAGGATACATAATTCCTTTATCATCAACCTTAATAAAATAAAGGAGTTTTTAAAGACCGACGGTTACGTGGTTCTTAAATCCAATCATAAAATTCCCGTATCACGTCAGAAAAAATCGGATTTTCTGGATTTGCTTTAATAATCTATGCAATCGCATTACAATAATATTCTCAAAAGCGATTACCTGTTCTTTGCGCTTATGCGAAAAAGTGTTGGTCTTACTCTCCTCTTGTTAATTTCAATAAATTGTTGGTCCCAAGAAATTCCTCAAACGTTCAGTACGGCAGTGGACAGTCTGTTGAGCAATAGGCCTAAAACCTATAAGGAGTTGGACAAAGTTTTAAGGCCAATAAGAAGAGATACTTTCTTAATGCGCCAATTCGTAACACGAGCTGCAGAAAATAATTACTTAGATGGGCAGGCCTACGCTTTAAATCAATTAGGTAGGGCATACAGGGACATCTCGGAGTTTTCAAAAGCCCTAATACTTTTCCAAAAAGCCTTAAAAGTTTCCGAAGAAGCCGATAATATTGAATTCAGGGTCTACAGCCTCAATATGATCAGTGTTGTTTTTAGACGTAGCGATGCCATTAAATCTGCATTGGACTTTAGCCAAGAGGCATTGGAATTGGCCGAAACCGTTGAAAACCCCTCCGATGGTTTAAAAAGAAGTATAAACGTTTCGTTGAACAGTATTGGAAATATTTACCAGGTTCTGGAGCAATATGATTTGGCTATTGATAAATTCTCCCAGTCCATGGCTTTGGAAAAGGAGCTAGGCAACAAATTGGGCTTGGCAATAAACTATCAGAACATCGGGGAATGTTATGAGGCCCAAGGCAAATTGGACATGGCCTTGAACAGTTTTGAGACATCCTTAAAATTCAATGAAGAAATTAATTCCAAGAAAGGAAAAACAATATGTAATTATAGCATCGCCCATGTGTTCGTACACCAAGGGAAAACGGATGAAGCTATCACTATGCTCAAAAAGACCCTGGAAGATGCAAAAACACTAGGCGACCAAAAAATAATTACATCAGTCTATATAAATCTGGGCACCGCCTTTATCCAAACCGGAAATTACACGGATGCTGAATATAATTTAAACCAGAGCTTGGCATTGGCCAAACAGTACAACCTACCAGCGGAGATTGCCGAATCCTATAAATTTCTTTCGGAGTTACATATCAAAAAGGACAACTTTAAAAAGGGAATGGAATTCTATAAGAAGTTCAAGAAATATGAGGAGCAGATCACCAACAATTTAAACTTACGGTATGTCAACGATATGATCGTACGTTATGAATCCGAGAAAAGAAACAATCAAATTGAAACGCTTGCCAAGGAAAATGAAAGTGTTCGCCAAAAATTACGCAAGAACAGGACCATGTTGCTAATAAGTGGCATAGCCCTAGCCCTCCTAGCCGGGATTTTATACATCCTTTACCGACAGTACCAGTTAAACAGCGAAAAGAAACTGTTGACTTTGGAGCAGACCATGTTGCGGAGCCAAATGAACCCCCATTTTTTGTTCAACTCCCTGAATTCCATAAAACTGTATATCATAAATAACGAAAAGAAGAATGCGGTACACTACCTGAATAAATTCTCAAAGTTGGTCAGGAAAATTTTAGAGGCCTCTTCACAGCGGGAGATCCCGCTAGCGGAAGAGCTGGAAACAGTTGAACTTTATATGAACATTGAAAATATAAGGTTCTCTGATGAAATAAATTTCAAAATCAATATTGCCGACGATTTGGATATCCATAATGTGAAAATACCTTCACTTATTTTACAACCCTTCCTAGAAAATGCCCTTTGGCATGGACTTTCATCAAAAGAAGGCGCAAAGAACATTACCCTAGATGCAGAAAAAGGGCAAAGCGGCTTTATAAATATCGCCATTACCGACGACGGTGTGGGACGGGACGCAGCTGAAAAAATAAAGGAAAGAAAAGTCCTTAAGAGAAAATCTGTGGGCATCGACATCACCAAAGAACGGCTTGCCAATTTTTCAAGAGACTACCATAACTCCTTTCATGTTGAAATCATAGATTTGTTCGATGAGAACAATAAAGCGGGTGGCACAAAAATCGTACTTCATATTCCCACTATTTAAGGTGCTCCTTCGCTACTTCTTCTATCTCGGCATACCAAGCTTCTCCGAATTTCCTTATGAGTGCCTCCTTGACAAATTTATAGATAGGGACTTTAAGTTCATTCCCAAAAGCGCAGGCGGGGTCGCAAATTTGCCATTTGTGATAGTTGACCGCTGTCAACCCAGTATATTCTCTAATCCTTACGGGATATAAATGGCAGGATACGGGCTTTTTCCAACCAATCTTTCCTTGATTGTAAGCCTCTTCAATTCCGCATTTAGCGATATTCCTTTCATCGAAAATAACGTAGGCACAAGCACTACCTTCTACTAAGGGTGTTTCCCATTCCCCATCCTCGCCCTTTACAAAAGCACCTTGTTCTTCTATAACGGCAACCCCCTCCGGGCTAAGGAAAGGCTTCACCTTAGCATAAATATCGACTAATATTTCGGTCTCCTTATCTTCCAAAGGTGCTCCGGCGTCCCCATCAATACAACAAGCGCCTTTACAGGCGGTTAGATTACAGACAAAATCGTTTTCTATAATCTCCTCGGAAACAATGGTCTTTCCTAATTGGAACATGAATCTTTTTAGGGAAGAAAGATACATTTTTTAGGTCTTTTTACCCCGAAATTATTTTTAAAATAAAGATAAGAATGCCTTCCTATAGTCTTAGCTTTGCAAAAATTTCCAATTATGGAGTTTCATTTTAACTTTAGGGAAATTGCCACCGCGAGCATGGTGCTTTTTGCCGTAATAGATATATTGGGGAGCATTCCGATTATCATAGGGTTGCGGAACAAAGTGGGGCATATTCAATCTGAAAAGGCATCCGTTGTAGCTGCTTGTATTATGGTAGCTTTTCTCTTTTTAGGAGAGGAAATATTGAACCTTATTGGAATAGACGTAAACTCATTTGCTGTAGCAGGAGCCTTTATTATATTCTTTTTAGCTATAGAAATGATTTTAGGAATTTCCCTCTATAAAGATGATGAACCGGAAAGTGCTTCGATTGTTCCCATAGCTTTCCCCCTTATTGCCGGAGCGGGAACTTTAACTTCTTTGCTTTCCTTAAGGGCGGAGTACTATGTAGAGAATATTATCGTAGCCATAATCGTGAACATTATTTTCGTGTACCTTGTACTTAAGTCTTCCGTAAAGTTGGAGCGGATTTTAGGCAAAATTGGGGTAAGCGTTATTAGAAAGGTTTTTGGTGTGATACTTATGGCCATTGCCGTTAAATTATTTACCTCCAACATTGATCAACTTTTTTTATAATGTCAATGACTATATCTTTGTAGAAAATTAATCGTGTTATGAGCAGAACATTAACCATTATCTTAGTTCTTTCGGCACTGGGACTTATCGTCTATAACATAACCCTGGTAGACTTTGAAAACCCGTTAGAAGGCAACAGCATTATAGCGCTCATTGGTATTATGGCATCACTTTGTGCCATAGTGCTATTATTGATTTTTAACGCAAGTAAAAAGGTGCAGAAAAAAATTGAGGATTAGTTCCTACTTTCAATAATTTCAACTTCTCCCTGCTTTACGGTAGGATTATCCAGCTCCAATACCTTTTTCAGCATAGGGTCTTCGCTACTTTTAATCTTAGCGTGAATGTTGGCATCGAACAGCTGTTCCGCTAAAGCCGCTTTGAGATAAAGTTTGATGCTATCCTCATAATCGTAAAAACTCATCTTTAGATTCCTCTTTATGGAATAATCCACGAATTTTTCGAACAGAATATCATCTACCCTAAAATCATCTATAAATTCCCCCTTGCCATATTGGGAATAGCGCGTTCTATCCTCATCTAAATGTTCGAATACAAAAAATGATAGAAATCCTAAGCTGTCCATACTCTCTACGGCCTCTTCCTCATTGGTGCCGATAGGGACAAATACGTCTGGAATGATCCCGCCGCCACCATAGACGATTTTTCCCTTTGGGGTGGTAAACTTAAGCGAATCCGCAACTTTTATACTGTCTACGGAAATCATTTCCCCGCTATGGTAGCGATCCGTAAAACGTTGGTAGTAATCCTTGTTACCGTTCACGTACGTTTTCTGAATGCTCCTTCCGGTAGGGGTATAATATCTTGAAACTGTAAGGCGTACCGCAGAACCATCCCCTAAAGCCATCTCCCGTTGTACCAATCCTTTTCCAAAAGACCGTCTTCCCACAATAGTCCCGATATCATTATCCTGTAATGCCCCGGCGATTATTTCGCTGGCAGAGGCGGAACGTTCATTGATCAAAACGTAAATGGGCTTATCCTCAAAACTACCGTCGTCGGTAGCGTAGGTTTTGTCCACCTTTCCTTTTTTGTTCTTTGTAAAGAGGATAAGCTTACCTTCTTTAAGAAACTCATCTGCCATTTGTTCGGCAACCCCTAAATATCCACCTGGATTATCCCTTAAATCCAATACCAATTTTTTGGCTCCCTCTTTCTGTAAAATACTTAACGCAGCTTTGAATTCTTTGAAAGTAGTTTCGGCAAAGCGATTTACTTTTATAAAACCAATATCCTTAGTGAGCATATAGCGGGCCTCAACACTTTTTATAGGTACTACCCCACGTTTTATGTTTACGGTTATTACCTTATCCTCACTCTTTCTGTAGACCGTAAGTTTTACAGGTGAACCAGCTTTTCCTTTGAGCTTTTCTACGATAACGTCACTTGGGATTCCTCTGCCATATAACGTATCATTATCCGCTTTTAGAATTCGGTCCCCCGGCTTTATCCCTTTTAAAAAACTGGGGCCATCCTTTACGGTCCTGATAACTGCAATCGTATCACGATAGGGGTAAAAGTTGATTCCGATTCCTACAAAATCCCCTTTCATGCTCTCGGAAACCCTTGTCATCTCCTTTTTGGGAATATAAACCGAATGTGGATCCAATTTCTCCAAGATGCTGTTCACGGTAACATCCACGATACTATCCGTATTTACCTCATCTACATACTCGTAATCAATATAGTCTATGAGCCTGTTCAGTTTGTCCTTTTTGGAATTGGTGGTAAAAAGACGTTCTGGGGTATCATTAAAATGTAACTTTCCACCCACAAAAATACCCAGGGCCAAAGCAGCTGCGATAAAGGTGGGTATGAGGAAACTATATTTTTTCATTCTGATTTTTCTGTTTTTTTATGCCTCTATCTTCGGCATGTGCATTAGTTCAACTCCGGCCTTCTCCAAAAATTTCAATCCGGAATTGTCCTTATAGGCCACTTGATACACAACACGTTTTATGCCAGATTGATGAATAAGCTTACTGCACTCCCTACAGGGTGACAATGTTATGTATAACGTAGCTCCCTGGCAGGATTGGGTGGAGGCCGCAACCTTTAAAATGGCGTTCGCCTCGGCATGTAGTACATACCATTTGGTATATCCTTTGTCATCCTCACAGAAATTCTCGAATCCTGTCGGCGTACCGTTATAACCATCCGAAATAATCATACGGCCTTTAACAATAATGGCCCCAACTTGCTTGCGCTCGCAATAAGAGAGTTTGCCCCACTCCTGTGCCATGCGCAGATATGCCTTATCGTACTTTTTCTGTTTGGATTTTTTCAAAATTCCGAAGGATAATGTACTAAGATACCGGCTTTACAAACTACCTACAACCCCATAAGGTTAATTTTAACAAAACCGCCTACCAAGGAAACGTTTGATACAACATCGGTATTGTAATCAATAGGACAATTCCACTAGCGGCCCAAATAAAAATGGCCTGTTTAATCTTAAATACGGATAGCATAATATAGGTCAAAATCAAAACCGATAAAACGATGATTACCTGTGACCCTTCAATACCCGTAGCAAAACCGACCAATGGCATTATCTTTTCCTCTTCTCCTGCCACTAACATCTTAAAATAGTTTGAAAAACCAAAACCGTGTATAAGCCCAAAAAAAGCTGTGGCAACGCTATGCAAGGCAATTGTTTTTTCGTTCTGAAGCATGTTCTGATATACTATATTGAAAATGGCCGTTATGGCAATTGTCACAGGAATTAGGAACTCGATCAAGGAAACGTCCATTACAACAATCTCGTAAACCGAGAGCATTAAGGACAGGCAATGGGTAATGGTAAAAACAGTGGCTAAAATCAGCACCTTCTTCCACTGTTTAAACGTAAAGGGGATTGCCAAGGCGGATAGAAAAAGAATATGGTCGTAGGCACTAAAATCCAGCACATGGTCTAAACCCAATGTAATATAAAACCAAAATTCTTGCATCTATTTAGTTTTGAGTATCTCACTATATGAGCCTGATTCTGCATATCCTTTCAAAATTTCATTCCTTTCCAAAAGAAAATTTCGCATGTAATTCTTCAGAAAAAGAAAGTCCGCCAATTTTCATAAATACCCAAAAGGCGAAGTAAAATCAAAAATGTCGGTCAGTAACGTTCCATCCTCTACCTCATCAAAGATATGTTCATGTTTGAAGCTTTTGAAAATTCCTTTTTGCAACTCATCGGTAAAGGATTTTGGATAATCGAATTCAGTGATTTTTGAAGTTAAGTTTTGATAAAATCCAAAATGTTTGGCCCTCCAAGTAACAGATCGTCCCATTCCAATTAAACCTTTGGTCACCCCTGCAATGGCTTCTTCATTAGTATTCTGAGCGGAAATTTTGTGCAAATCAATACTTCTAGACAAATCAAATACAATTTCTCGTTTAGCTAAAATTTTAGTTTTTAAGCTGATTATTGGCATTCTAAGGGGTCCTTTTAATTTTACTGGTCCTTACTGCATACTGCCCACTGCTTCCTGCTTCCTGCTTCCTGCTTCCTGCTTCCTGCTTCCTGCTTCTAACTTACCCAATCCCACGCTCCTTCTGTATGGTCTCATAGGCCAATTGCACTTGTTTAAACTTCTCCTCTGCCCCCTTTTTTATAGCCTCGTCTTGGGTATTTACGCGATCGGGGTGGTATTTTTTCGCCATTGTTCTATAGGCCTTCTTTACCTCATCATTGGAGGCGGATTTGTCTATTTCCAAAATCTTGTAGGCATTATCAGCGGACTTGATGAACATGGCCATAATACTCTTAAAATCACTAAGCGACACCCTTAAATAACCGGCAATTTCCCTAATCTTATTAACTTCCGGATTCGTGACCCTACCATCCGACTGTGCAATCCCGAATAAAAAATGAAGTAACTGTAGCCGGACTTCATACCGGGTTCGTTGGGTCAGGAAAGTACAGATATGCTGTGCAGAAATCTCCCTTTTTTTATTGATATCGTTGAACGTCCTAAAGATAGCATTGGCCTTTTCCTTACCGTAAGTACTCACAAAATACTGGCGCACGTAATCCATTTCGGATCGGCTCACTTGCCCATCTGCCTTGATAACGATAGAACAAAGCGATAACAGGTTCAACTCAAAATCGGCCGGAGAAACAGATTGTCTGGTAAAATCGCTGAATACCGTTCTGGCACGCTGATTGTTAAAACCGAATAACCCGTCCAATACACTGCCCACAAAAAAACCTAAGATAGCTCCTGCCAAACCCCTTATAAAAAAGCCTATAAAGGCCCCAACCCACTTTATCATACCCCTATTTTGATATTTGGCAAAGATATTACAAAGAACCAAGAAAATAGAGGCTATGACTGAGACCTTTACTCCTTTTGCATCTCGATTGATTTTTAGATTAAATACGCTTTTCCAATGCAGTTGGACAACATATGAGAATAGGAAATCGATTAATTGTCAAGATAATATCTTCCTAATACAGGTTCCTTTCCGAAAAGTTAAGGTCTGAAGAAAAAATGCGATAAATTGGTTATCTTTGTTAATCGGAAGTAAATTTAAAAATAAGACTATGTATCCTGCGGAATTAGTAAAACCTATGAGAGATGACTTGGCTTCTGCCGGGTTTGAAGAATTGTATACGGCCGAGGCGGTAGAGAATGCCATAAAAAAAGATGGAACTACCTTAGTGGTGGTAAATTCTGTTTGTGGTTGCGCTGCGGCCAATGCTAGGCCAGCGGCCAAAATGAGCTTACAAAATGCGAAAACTCCGGACCATACGGTCACCGTTTTTGCCGGTGTGGACACCGATGCCGTGAACGCTGCCAGAAATCTAATGGTTCCTTTCCCTCCTTCATCGCCTTCAATGGCATTGTTCAAGGATGGTGAATTGGTCCATATGATAGAACGCCACCATATTGAGGGAAGACCTGCCGAAATGATTGCAGAAAATCTGGTTCAGGCCTATAACGAGTTCTGTTAGGCCTCCCCTAGCCCCTTCCAAGGAGGGGGAACTCAAAAATAATTGATATTAGACCGCTCTAAAGGAGTGGTTTTTTATTTTTGTGATATGCAGAAAATGCTCTCCTATATCGTCACTCCTATTTTTTTCATAGCCTTTGGAGCCTGCCTTCTTTTTTTTCATCCCATCCAATGGTTGGGACTACGCTTATTTGGTTATGCCGGACTCAAAAAAACCGTAAGTGTTATGAATTGGTTTTTAATGCGAAGCACCAATATCCTGGGTACGACCTACAGCTTTACCAATCCCTTTATCATTCCTACCGATAGACCTTTGATAATAGTTACCAATCATCAAAGTATGTACGATATTCCGCCCATCATTTGGTACATGCGAAAACACCATCCCAAATTCGTTAGCAAAATAGAGTTGGGAAAAGGAATACCCAGTGTTTCCCATAATCTGCGCTATGGCGGTTCTGTTTTAATCGATAGAAAAGATGGAAAAAGTGCGCTATTGGAAATTGGTAATTTGGGAATCTATATTGAAAAACACAATAGAAGTGCGGTTATATTTCCTGAAGGAACCCGCAGCCGCGACGGGCATCCCAAACCTTTTAAGCCCATGGGGCTCAAAATGTTATTGAAAAAAGCACCTTCCGCCCTTATTGTTCCCATTAGTATTAATAATTCCTGGAAATTGGTGCGCTACGGGAAATTCCCCATGGGATTGGGTGCCAAACTCTCTTTTGATGTACACGAACCCATAGAAAATAAAGGAGATTTGGATGCTCTTATTGTTCAGACCGAAATAGCCGTAAACTCCGGAGTAAATTCTTTTAAATGACCGATGCCGAACTTGTAGAAGAGACCATAACTTTTGTAAAGGAAACCTTGCAACA
>CAJQMW010000339.1 GCA_905479535.1 uncultured Maribacter sp.
CCGTCTTTTTTGACCAAAGGGAAAACGGCGGCCTTGGTCGGGGCCAAAACTGCAGGTAATTTCAGAACTGTTCTAGTGGTATTGTTCTCCAATTCCTCCTCTACAAGTGAGTTGGAAAAAACGGCCAGGAACATTCTATCCAAACCTATTGAGGTTTCCAGTACATAAGGCACGTAGTTTTTATTTGTTTCGTGATCAAAATACTGCAGTTTTTTTCCAGAGAACTTTTCATGACTACCTAAATCAAAATCTGTACGGGAATGTATTCCCTCCAATTCCTTGAAGCCGAAAGGAAAACGGAATTCTATATCCGCGGCCGCATCGGCATAATGTGCTAATTTTTCATGATCGTGAAAACGATAATTATCTTCTCCCATTCCCAAGGAAAGATGCCACTTCATACGCTTTTCCTTCCATACCTCGTACCATTCCTTTTGCGTACCTGGTTGAATAAAGAATTGCATCTCCATTTGTTCAAATTCCCGCATTCTAAAGATAAATTGCCTGGCGACAATTTCATTTCTAAAAGCCTTTCCTGTTTGGGCAATTCCAAAAGGGATTTTCATTCGTCCACTTTTTTGGACATTCAGGAAATTCACGAAAATTCCTTGAGCTGTTTCAGGTCTAAGATAGAGGTCCATGGCGCTTTCGGCACTAGCCCCTAGTTTGGTGCCGAACATGAGATTAAATTGCTTTACATCGGTCCAGTTCTTGGAACCGGACATAGGACAGGCAATATCCAGTTCTTCAATCAAGGCCTTTACATCAGCCAAATCCTCTTTCTCCAAAGATCGGCCCATTCTTTTGAGAATAGCTTTTCCCTGTTCTTGGTAATCGACTACTCTTTGATTGGTCGTTAAGAATTGTTCCTTGTCAAAAGCATCCCCAAATCGTTTTGCTGCTTTTGTAACCTCTTTTTCGATCTTGGCATCGATTTTACCCACGTAATCCTCTATCAACACATCTGCCCGGTACCTTTTCTTGGAGTCCTTGTTGTCTATTAAAGGATCGTTGAAAGCATCTACGTGGCCAGAGGCCTTCCAGATAGTAGGATGCATGAATATGGCAGAATCCAAACCAACGATATTATCGTTAAGCTGTACCATGGCCTTCCACCAATATTCGCGGATATTCTTCTTTAGTTCGGCACCGTTCTGCCCATAATCATATACGGCACTAAGGCCATCGTAAATTTCACTGGATTGGAATACATAACCGTATTCCTTTGCGTGGGATATAACTTTCTTAAAATCGTCTTCTTGTTTCGCCATGCGGCAAAAATAGAATTTTAGGCTTCAAAAGTATAATTATTTCAATTGAAATTCAGAGGAGACAAGTAGCCGCTCGTCTTCAAAAACATTAAGGGTATAGACCCCTTCTTTTAGGGAACCCTCAGGAATTGTAATGAAGTCACAAATATTGGTCTCTACGCCCATAAACACAAACTCAACGCGCTTGCTATAAATATTTCCGTTTACGGTAATGGTATTGGCATTGTCCTCGATAATCTGTTTGTTGGGGCCAAGAAATTGAAAGTATAGAATCTTTTCGGCATCCAATTCCGTCGGATCGGCAACAACGGTAACACAACCCCTTAACTTCGCTATGGTAGATGCCTTGTTCGTTTTTATAGGCCTGCTACTGCGCATCCTAAAACCGCTACCTTCAGAATTTTGCAACTTCAAATAGCTTTTGGTCTTTAACTTTTGATTGAGTTCCAATATCTTTCTACGCTGTAGTGCTTCCGCCTCTGCAAGGGAACTACTGTTTGCCCTAAGAATTTCAATTTGGTTACGGGACTCTTCGTACTTGTCCGTAAGCAACATGTTATTGTAACGCAGAAAATTATTCTTTAGCCTAAGACTGTCGTTCTTGGCCTCCAAGCGCCGAAGTTCCGTTTTAAACTCCCGAAGTTTATCTATCGTGAAATTTAACCTACCAACAGAGTCCAATAGTTGTTGCACCTTGTATTTTGAAGTTTCAAGCTCAATTTCGTAAACCTCACTAAGTGTGGAGAGATGGTCTACGTCTGCTTTCATTATAGTCAAGTCCTTTACCAACAATGCCTTCTCTTGCTCTAAGAAGTTGATTTGAGCATTGGATTGCGCATAGCTATAATAAAAAGCGATTAGTATACCGATGATTACAGCAACCAGAGCACCAAGGATTATTTTATAATTGAATTTATTATCTTGACTATCCATCCAAATAATGGCCTTTAAGTAGGTTAATTTAAAACTTGAGACTTGCTACGCACTAAGCTTTCAAATATACTAAATGATGTAAACACCCTCCTATTACCTATGGTGTGTTTTGGATGTAACGCTCGATTAAATAGAGGAGAGAAGCTATTATGTACCGTTTGTCGACACGAATTACCACTCACCGATTACAACTTTAACGTTGAAAATGGGGTAGACCGTATTTTTTATGGACGAATTAACATTAAAAAGGCAAGTTCCTTCCTGTTTTTTACGGATCATGGGATTGTTAAGAACCTCATACATCAGCTAAAATATAAGAATCAGGAACAGATTGGGGGCTTTCTTGGGGATTGGTATGGGCAGATATTGAAAGAGAACGGTTTTTTAGAAAAAATAGATTATGTAATCCCCGTGCCGTTGCATAAAAAGAAACTGAAAACCAGAGGATATAACCAAGTGGCGCTTTTTGCACAAAGGATTGCGGAACATATTGATGCAGAATATTTGGAGAATAACTTGATCAAAACCGCCAACACCCGTACCCAGACCAAAAAAAATAGATTGAGTAGGTGGTACGACAACAGGTCCTTGTATGAAGTCATAGAGCCCCAATTAATTACGAACAAAAATATACTTTTGGTCGATGATGTAATTACCACCGGTGCCACTATGGAAATTTGTGGGCAAACCCTAAAGAAAATTGAGGGAATATCAATATATATAACCAGTATGGCCGTAGTTACCTAATTTAATTTTTATACAAATAAGTCGTTTCTTTGTCCTGAGAACCAAAGCTATGCTACGAAGAATTATTGCCTGCTTTTTTTTACTTTTTATGGCCTTCGCATTTTATCAATGCGCGCGCAAGGGCACTCCCACCGGAGGCCCAAAAGATGAAACTCCACCCGAACTATTAAGGGCAGAGCCAGAAAATATGACCATTAACTTTGATGCAAAAAAAATTAGGCTCTATTTTGATGAACTTGTTAAATTAAAGGATGTTCAAGAACAGCTTATTATATCCCCTCCCCTAAAATATCCTCCTGTATTAAGTCCACAAGGTGGTGCCAACAAGTTTATAGATATTACTATAAAGGATACTCTACTGGAAAATACCACCTATACCTTAAATTTCGGCCAGGCCATCGTGGATAACAATGAGGAAAACCCCAATCCGTTTTTAACCTATGTATTCTCTACCGGAAGCTACATAGATTCCCTGGAGCTAGCAGGGGTTGTAAAGGATGCGTTCAACAAGGATACCGATGATTTTGTAAGTGTTATGCTTTATAAAATCGACTCTGCCTACACCGATTCTACTTTATACAAGAAACCGCCCAACTATATCACCAATACGCTGGACAGTACCATAATTTTTAGATTAAAAAATCTTAAGGAAGGTAGGTATGCTTTGTTTGCCATTAAAGACGCTTCAAAGGATAATATCTTTGACCAAAAGACCGATAAAATAGGTTTCATCAAAGATACTATAGACTTGCCTACAGATTCTATTTATAGGCTTGACCTCTTCAAGGAAATTCAGGATTATGGGGTAGCCGTACCTTCTATGGCGGCCAAGAACAAAATTAGTTTTGGTTATTATGGCGAAGGAAGTGATGCGGTCATTACTCCTTTGACCGAACTACCCGATACTGTAAGGACCAAAGTTTTAAAGGAAAGGGACAAGGACACCTTGAATTTTTGGTTTACCCCATTTGAAATGGATTCCATCATTTTTACGGTTAAGAATGAAGGCCTGAAAATCATAGACACCTTTACGGTTAAAAGTAGAAAGGTAGAAATGGATTCTTTACTCCTAAGTCCAAACCAGAAAGGAAATCTAAACTTTGGGGAACAATTAAGCATTTATGTTAATACGCCCATAACGGCTTTGGATAGTGCCAAAATTAGTATGATAACGAAGGATTCTATTCCTGTTCTTTATGATGTAACGCTTGATCCTATAAAAAATAAGGTTGATTTTGATTTTCTTCCCCAACCCAATGAAAATTATAAAATTGAACTTTTACCGGGCGCGGTACAGGACTTTTTTGAAAATACGAACGATACCATCATTTACAGTTTGGGAACCAAAAGTTTGGCAGATTACGGGAACTTACAATTAAACCTAGCGGGTAATAGCATCTCATACCCCATTATAGTGCAGTTGACGAACGAAAAAGGAGAATTACAGCGAGAGGTCTACGCGACCTCCCCACAAATATTTGAGTTCAATAATTTAAACCCTGGCAACTATTTGGTACGGGTCATTTTCGATGAGAACGAAAACAGAAAATGGGATACGGGAAGCTACTTGAAAAGGATTCAACCGGAAAAGGTCAGCTATTATCCTGGAGTGATAGAAATGAGGGCCAATTGGGAAAAGATAGAGACCTTTAATTTATTAGACTAAACTGGTCTCTGTCATCTAGGAACCGTAGTTTATCTCTGGTGTCCTTTATATGATTTTTATTGATGATAAGCTCAATCAATGCTTCTTCATTAGTGGAAAATGCCAACTGCTTACCTAAAGCATCATAAACTGCCGAATGACCGTTATAACTATTGCCGTTGCTATCCGAACCTGTACGGTTTACACCTAAACAATAGGACATGTTTTCTATTGCCCTGGCTTTTAATAGCGTGTCCCATGCATTTATTCTGGGCTCCGGCCAATTGGCCACGTAGAGAAGGACATCATAAGCGGACACATTTCTACTCCAAACCGGGAAACGTAAGTCGTAACAGATTAACGGGCAAAACCTAAACCCCTTGAAATCAACCATAATTAAACTATCCCCGGCCTTATATTTTTCATGCTCCCCGGCCAAAGTAAACGTATGCCTTTTGTCATAACTGGATAATGTACCATCTGGTCGAACAAAACAAAGACGATTATAGTAATGGCCATCTTCGTGAAACACCATACTCCCAATAATTGCAGCTCCTGTTTCAACCGCCTTTTCCTTCATCCAGGATATGGTTAAAAGTCCTTCCTTCTCATCAATATGCTCTGGGGACATGGTAAAACCGGTCGTAAACATTTCCGGTAAGACAATAAGCTCTGCGTCTTTAGAAACATCATGAATCTTTTTAGAAAACATCGATCGGTTTTCTTCCGGATTCTCCCAAACCAAAGGGGACTGTATCAAGGCTATTTTTAAAGTTTTATCCATAAATTACTGGAGTTTGAACAGCTCGCCACTCCTTCCGTATATTATGATTGGCACGGTTTTAATCAATATTTATCAAAGAGACTATACAATTCATATGGTACAGGGCCGTTAGGTCAACAAATTTATCAGCTCCTGTATACCCTGCGTTTTTGCATGGTCCAATGCGGTATTGCCCCTGGCATCCTTAATTCCTTTATCCGCACCACTTTCCACAAGTAGTCTTGCAATATCCACTCTTTTGAAGGTAGCCGCATAAATAAGACCGGTGGCTCCCATCGTGTTCCTTTCGTTAACACTAGCTCCCTTTTCTATGAGAATTTTGGCAATATCATAATACCCCTTAAAACAGACGCCCATTAAGGCGGTGTTTCCGGAGGCATCCTTTGCATCAACTTTTGCACCTTTTTCCATTAGTAGCACCGCAATTTCCAATTCATCGGAATAGGTCGCCAAAATAAGTGGTGTGGAGCCCCTTTCGTTCTTGCTGTTCACCAAAATGGGGTTCTTCTCCAACATTGCTTTTACCTCATTGAAATTGCCTTTTCGTATTTCGCTGAAAAAAAATTCGTTCATATTAATTATCCAAGAATACTAAATGTATAAAAAAACATTAACGCTTTCTCTTTAAGAGGTTATAGTTTTATAAATATTTAGCATGATATATAAAAATGGGAGGTACGCATAAAACCACGCCATAAAAATAATAAATCAATTTCTTACAATTAAAAGGTATTTTCCTACGTTAAAATTGTAACTTCATTCTTAAAATCTTAATGTATTGGAAACCTTAACGGTAGACTTTCTAGTAAAAGATTCTCCATCGCCGGTTGCTTTGCTAGATGTAAATTTAAAATTCATAAGCTGTTCAGATATTTGGCTAGAGGATTTTGCCATTGATAAAGATCACGTCCGGTCCAAAAGCTTCTTGTCTATTTTCAAAGAAACTCCCAAGTCATTGAAAAAAGCCTTGAAAGATTGTTCAAATGGTGAAATCCAAATAAATAACGGTCAAAAATTTTCGCTCCCTAGCGGCCGTATACAATGGTTGAGATGGAAAATGAATCCCTGGAAAGATACCGAGGACACCATAATGGGCCTGTTTATTTCTCTTGAAGACATTACGGAGGAGGAACGGGAAAAAGAATTGCTCTTAAAAGCAGAAGGAGTATCGAAAGTTGGTGGCTGGGAGGTAAATATGACCAAGAATGAGGTCTATTGGAGTACCGCTACTAAAAGTATTCATGAAGTTCCTGATGATTATGTACCAAATCTTGAAGAAGGCATAAATTTTTACAAAGAAGGTGAACATCGGGAAAAAATCACCCAATTGGTTACCCGAGCCATTACCGAAGGAAGGTCTTGGGACACTGAACTTATTATAGTTACCGCAAAAGGGAACGAAGTTTGGGTACGCGCAAAAGGTGAAGCGGAAATGGCAAACGGCAACTGCATCCGAATATTCGGCACGTTCCAGGATATTGACGAAAAAAAGAAAGCGGAAATAAGGTACCAAAAAATTACCGAGCGCTTAAAAGTCGCTACCGAGAATGCAAATATAGGTATTTGGGAGTATGACATCATTAATAACAATCTTATTTGGGACCATAATATGTATCGTCTTTATGGTGTAAATAAAGAAAATTTTTCTGGGGTTTATGAGGCTTGGGAATCTGGGGTTCATCCAGATGACAAGGAAAGAGGTGCGAAAGAAATCAATTTAGCTATTTCTGGGGTAAAAGAATTCGATACCGAATTTAGAGTCCTATGGCCAGACGGCACGGTTCGGAATATTAAAGCAATAGCCAGTACTGAGAGAGACAGTAATGGCAATGCAACTAGAATGATCGGGGTAAACTGGGATATTACCGAGTTAATACATACACGCTTAAAATTGGAAAGACATGAGGAATCATTTTCCAAGACCTTCAAGAATTCCACTACGGGAATGGCGTTAGTTGCAACAGATGGCAGTTGGATACGCGTTAACAATGGAATATGCAATAGCCTTGGTTATACTAGGAAAGAATTGTTGCAGTTAACTTTTCAGGACATTACACACCCTGATGATTTAGATAAGGACTTGGAATTATTACGGGAAGTTTTGGATAACAAAAGAGATAGTTATCAATTGGAAAAAAGATACTTCCACAAGAACGGACGCATAGTACATTGTATTCTGACCGTTACCGCTGTCAAGGATATAGATGACAGTATTTCACATTTCATATCGCAAGTGGTAGATATAAGTCCAAGAAAGGAAGCGGAACTTAAATTTAAGGAAATAGCAGAAAGACTCAATGTCGCTACACGTGTGGCAAATATTGGGATTTGGGATTATCAAGTCATGGAAAACAAGGTCGTCTGTAATGAGAATATGTACAACATGTACGGCATTCCAAAGAATTCTTCGAATTTGTTAGAGGAATGGCTTAAGAGGATTCATCCGGAAGATTCACAGAAAGTACAAGAAGCCCTGCAAATGACCGTTGATTTTGGCACGCCGTTCAATAGGCAGTTTCGGGGCATAAAACCCGATGGAGCCATTATTCATGTCATCGCTTTTGGGGAGGCCCAATATAATTCTAATGGAAGTATTGATAAGGTGATCGGGGCAAATTGGGACATTACCGAGTTATTGCACACCAAACTAAAACTGGAACGCAACAAGGAATCCTTTTTGGAAACATTTGAAAATTCTGCAATTGGCATGGCCCTTGTAGGTCCGGATAACAAATGGATAAAAGTAAATAGAACCTTATCCAAGAGTTTGGGTTATACCCAAGAAGAACTTATTAAATTAAATGTCCAAGATATTACGCACCCGGACGACTTGGAAAAATCCATGGAAATGATCGATCAATCCTATTCCAAACAAAGGGATAGTTACCAGATTGAGAAGCGCTATTTGAATAAAAAAGGTGATGTTGTCCATGTGGTACTAACCGTGACCATTGTGAGAGATGTACATGGGGAGGTATCCCATTCAATTGCACAAATCTTAGACATGACCGATAGGATAAAAGCAGAAAAACGTTTAAATACATTGGTGAACGTTACGAAGGAACAAAATGAAAGTCTTCTGAATTTTGCCCATATCGTTTCCCATAATTTACGGTCGCACTCAACTAACATGACCATGCTGACCAAGTTCTTGGCGGAAGAGGAGAAAGAAGAAGAACGCCAGAAGTTATATGGTATGCTTAAAAACGCGTCCAATAGCCTATCGGAGACCATAGAGCATTTAAATGAAGTGGTACAGGCTAAAACCGGTGCTTTGGAACAAATGCAATCCGTAAATCTTTTTCATACTTTTGAAAAAATAGAGAAGAGTATACGCGGTTTAATTGCTGAGCAGAATGCCGTTTCAAAAATAAAAATTGATAGATCCCATTTTGTTGAGGTAGTACCGGCCTACTTGGAAAGTATTCTTCTGAACTTATATACCAATGCCCTTAAATATAGAGCACCGGACAGAAACCCTGTAATAGAAATATCATCTGTCCTAGAAAATGATTACATTATTATTGAATTCAAGGATAATGGACACGGAATAGACCTAAAAAGGCACAAAGACAAAATTTTTGGAATGTATAAAACATTTCATAGGAACAAAGATGCCAAAGGTATTGGCCTCTTTATCACCAAGAACCAAATTGAATCTATGAATGGCACCATTTCCGTAGAAAGCACCGTAGACAAAGGAACTACTTTCTATATTAAATTGAAAAAAGGCTAAAATAATGATTATGAAAAAGATTGAAAGTTGCTGCATTATTGATGACGATCCTATTTTTATTTACGGTACGAAACGACTAATGAACGAAATAGAATTTTGCGAATCCATTATTGTTTACAACAATGGGCAGGATGCCTTGGATGGACTTTTAGAGCTTTCAGAATCTGGTCAGAAAATACCACCATTTATATTTTTGGATTTGAATATGCCTATTATGGATGGGTGGGAATTCTTAGAAGAGTTAAGCAAAATTCCAAGCAATAAACTTAAGAAAACAACAATTTATATTATAAGCTCTTCTGTAGATCCTAGAGATTTAGAAAAAGTTAAAAACTATAAAGCTGTAAATAATTATATTCTAAAACCGATAACCCCAACAGATCTTGAAACGGTTCTAAATGCGGCTATGGTCTGATACTACATGTTTGGAAGGAAAATGGTTTTTTTCAGGATATGTTATTTCCGGTGCCTAAGTCTATACCTTCGGTTAGCCTTAAAACTTGGCTAGTTCTTGTGAAGATGTAGTTTTTTTAGTAACTTTTTGCTAAGTACATGACAAAAATTGAAACATAAACATAAAACATATATTTTAAGTCGCTAATTATCGATAGTTTTATGATTTTGGAGGTTTCAGACCTGCCAGGTCTCAATTTCAGTAAGATTACTATCATTTAATGAACGCCAAACTAATTTTTGTCATGTACTAAAAACTTTTTGTTAAACTAAGGCTATTGTTACTTCCACTCCGTAGTTAGGTTAGATCAAAAAAGAAAATTATTTAAAAATGGGGACACTTGCTAGTTGCTGTATCATTGATGACGATGAGTTTTTTGCGTTTAATGCCAAAAGACTCATGAAGGATATTGGTTTTAGCGAAAATATACTTTGGTATACTAACGGGCAAGAAGCCATAGACGGGCTTGTAGGCTTGATGATTGAGAATATTCCCCTGCCAGAAGTGATCTTTTTAGACTTGAACATGCCTAAAAAGGACGGATGGGAATTTTTGGAGGAGCTAAAAAATATCCCCCTTGAACAGCGAAGACAGACCTCCATCTATATTACGAGCTCCTTTGTAAGCCCAGAAATTATGGGAAAAACCAAGTCTTACGAAATGATCCATCAATACTTGGTAAAGCCCCTAACTTCAAAAATGCTCCAATCTATCATCGCCTCCAAAGCGGCATGCTGATCACTATCTTATGCCGGGCGTAAAATCATCCGGTGCAATTTGCGGTAAATTTATGGTGCCGTTACCTCCCGTATCATTGAATAAAATCCATTCCGTAAAAGTGTAGGTAGGGTTTCCCGCTGCCACCTCTATATTTCTTACCGCTCTCCCGTCCTCAAATTCGTGGTTAGTTCCAGAACCATCTTCTCCTATTACCCCAAAAACATCGATAACGGTTCCAAACGGGTCTACCAGCTGAAGGTTATCGTCCCCGTTAGAATCCGCAGGAGAATTTGTTCCCGTTGCAACATCAGGCGCAAAGCCATAAACACTTTC